>JAIVER010000159.1 GCA_023864145.1 Thiohalomonas sp.
TTAATGAGAAATCAACCGTGTTATTAAATTGTCTTGCCTTCTCCTGTGCTTCAATAAGCAAGGACTGAATACTCCCAAAGGAACGAGTGACTCCAGGATAAATGATCGGAATCAGATCTCCTATAGCACGGATGCTATTAGGTTAATAAGAAATTTTTTGTCCAGCAACACTCTTGAAATCCTTGTTTAAATTAAAGCTAAAATCTCAATTAATCATCGCCAATACGTTTAAACTCTCTGTGATGACAGGAGGGGCAGGGTGGAATGCGTCCGGCCTTATGAAAATGCAGTTCTTTGCCGCATTTTTTACAGGCAAGAGTACCAATGCTGGTGACTTCTTCAGTGTGCCATTCATTAGCCATTTCTCTTAAATGATCCACTTCCTGACGAGTTTGATCAGCCATATTGGCGAATACAGAAAGCAGTTTTTCCTCAACCTGATACAGGTCGAATTCTAACCAATCCTGAAAACTCTTATTATCACTTTCCATTTTGCTGGCGGCATCATGCAGGTCGCGCCTGACGTAGCGAGAGATCAGATCAATTTCCTCTTTACTCCATTCCTGTAATTCAGAAAGGAACTCTTCAGCGTCTTTAACACCGTTAATGATCATAGGTCCTGCTGTTTCATCGGCTTTTTCAGTCCATTCTGAAAGTTTGTCCAGCATTGTGTTATAACCATGAACTAACTTATCGGTCACATCTTCATGGGTATTTTTTTTTTCAGTTTTCTGGCTCATAAGTATATCCTTTGCAATAGAGTTTAAGTCTGGATCAGGTTTTAAATTATTCTTGGATAAGCTCCTATGTTAAGTATAGCTTAAAATGGAATTACTTGAACAAAAAATAATGTTACAATTTCAAGCTTTATTCAGCGTTCGAGTCTCCTTAAAGAACGTTAAAGATTAGTATAGTCAATATCAAAATTGAGACCAGGGAACCAAAATCAATGAATCAGGCGTATAACCCAAAGCAGATTGAGCTTGAAGCACAACACTATTGGGAAGAAAACAGATGTTTTAATGTCACCGAAGATGAGAGCAAAGAAAAATACTATTGCCTCTCTATGTTTCCTTATCCCAGTGGTCAGCTTCATATGGGCCATGTACGTAATTATTCTATTGGTGATGTGCTGTCACGTTTTATGCGTATGCAGGGTAAAAATGTCCTGCAGCCAATGGGCTGGGATGCCTTTGGTCTGCCTGCTGAAAATGCCGCTATGAAACACAAGGTTGCACCAAGTAAATGGACACGTGAAAACATCGCTTATATGCGTGAACAATTAAAACGTCTGGGTTTTGGTTATGACTGGGAGCGGGAAGTGACTACCTGTGAGCCGGACTACTACCGGTGGGAACAGTGGTTGTTTACCCGTCGGTTTGAAAAAGGTATGGTCTATAAAAAGAACGCTATTGTCAACTGGGATCCTGTTGATCAAACGGTTTTGGCCAATGAGCAAGTCATTGACGGCCGTGGCTGGCGCTCTGGTGCACTGGTTGAGCGTAAAGAAATTCCTCAGTGGTTCTTGAAAATCACTGATTACGCCGAAGAGCTGTTACAGGGGCTGGAGCAACTCGATGGCTGGCCTGAACAGGTTCGTACCATGCAGAAGAACTGGATTGGTCGTTCCGAAGGGGCAGAAATCAGCTTTGATGTGGTTGACAGCAGTGATGTGATTAAAGTCTTTACTACTCGCCCTGATACCTTAATGGGTGTAAGTTATGTTGCCGTGGCGGCAGAACATCCGCTCAGTCTGAAAATGTCTGAAAATAATAAACAGCTGCAGGCCTTTATTGCTGAAGCCAATGTGATGTCTACTGCCGAAGCAGACATGGAAACCATGGAAAAGAAAGGCATGGATATTGGTCTTAAAGCGATTCATCCTATTAGCGGTGAACAAGTACCGGTCTTTACTGCTAATTTTGTTTTAATGGCTTATGGTGAAGGAGCGGTTATGTCCGTACCTGCTCATGATCAGCGTGATTATGAATTCGCCAGGAAATATGATTTACCTATTCAGCAGGTGATTGCTCCTGCTGCTGAAGAAGAAGAAGAAGAAGAAGAAGACGTTAATCTGGATCAGCAGGCTTTTACAGAAAAAGGCGTATTACTTAACTCTGCACAGTTTGATGGTTTAAGTTCGCTTGAAGCCATGACAAAAATACCCGAAGCACTGGAAAAATTATCCAAAGGCAAAAAACGAGTTCAATATCGTTTACGTGACTGGGGTGTTTCACGACAGCGCTATTGGGGAACTCCCATTCCTATTATCAATTGCCCTGACTGTGGTTCTTTACCTGTGCCGGAAGAAGATTTACCGGTGAAATTGCCCGTTGATGTGGTCATTACCGGAGAAGGCTCACCCATTAAGAGCATGCCGGAGTTTTATCAGTGTAAGTGTCCTAAATGTGGTGCCGATGCAGAGCGTGAAACAGATACCTTTGATACCTTTATAGAATCTTCCTGGTATTATGCGCGTTATTGCTCGCCGGGTAATGATTCTGCCATGCTGGATGAACGAGCTGACTATTGGGGACCAGTGGATCAATATGTTGGTGGTATCGAGCATGCCATTTTGCATCTGCTCTACTCACGTTTTTTTCATAAGTTAATGCGTGATGAAGGTCTGGTACAAGGTGATGAACCGTTTAAAAATCTTCTGACACAAGGCATGGTCCTTAAAGACGGTGCCAAAATGTCTAAATCAAAAGGTAATACCGTTGATCCGCAGGGTATTATTGATCAATATGGTGCTGATACCGCGCGTTTATTTATGATCTATGCTGCGCCGCCGGAACAATCCTTAGAATGGTCTGATAGTGGTCTTGAAGGTCAGTTTAAATATCTAAAACGTTTGTGGAAAACGGTTATAGAACATGTGGCTCTGAATAAAACTCACGATGAGATTGCGGCACTTGATGTGACACAACTGGATAAAGAAGGGAAAAAACTGCGTCATAAACTGCACCAGACTATAAGTTCGGTCGGTGATGATATTGGTCGCCGTCATACCTTTAATACTGCCATTGCGAAAGTGCGTGAATTATTCAATATGATGGAAAAAATGTCCGCCTCTCTGGAGACATCCGAGCATGGCAGGGCATTAAAACAGAATGTACTGGAGCATATTTTATTGATGCTGTCACCGATTATTCCACATATCACTCATCAATTGTGGCATGAGTTAGGGCATGATGGGGCAATAGTGAATGAATTATGGCCTGAGGTCGATGAGTCAGCACTGGTTGAAGATTCAATTATGTATATTGTTCAGGTTAACGGTAAATTACGGGATAAAATAGAAGTCTCTGCCGATACCGATAAAGAAAGTATTGAAAAAGCAGGACTGGAAACAGCGGGTGTTCTGCGTAATATAGAAGGTAAAACAGTGAGAAAAGTCATTGTCGTACCAGGAAAACTGGTTAACATTGTTGCTAATTAGACGGTAGCCAATTAGGATGATTGCCGATTAGGAAACATTATGGAGCAGACTAAAACTATGAATAGATATCTAAGCGCTAAGGGGATCACTCAGATAAAGACTCTGGGCTTAATGCTATTAATGGCCGTTATCATTAGCGGCTGTGGTTTTCAATTACGTGGTGATATCGTGTTACCGGTATTATATGAGCGCGTTCAGATAGTAGACAAGGGTTATTCTGATCTGGGTAAATCCTTATCAAAAGCATTAGAAAATGTCGGCAGCAAAATAGTCTCTTCACCTGAAGCGGCCACTGCTGTTGTTACGGTACTTTCTCGTGGTACACAGCGCAGAGCATTAAATGTGGGCGGTAAGCAGGTTCGTGAATATGAACTGCAATTGGATATTACTTTTGTTGTCCAGAATCGAGAGGGCAAACAGCTTTCTGATGCACAAACTGTCAGTGTGGTGCGCAACTTCCAAAATGATCCGAATGATGTCTTAGGCAAGGATAATGAGGAACAGATCATCCGTAAAGAAATGATGCGGCCCGCTATTATGCAAATGCTGCGTCGTATGAAAGCAATTGCTGAATAATTTGTAACTAGAAGCGTACTATTTACAAAAAGCCTGTGCTTGCTTATTTTTCTGACTTTGATTGTCTGAGCGCAGCGAGTTTTCAAAGTTATAAAAATAAGTGGCCATAAGCTTAACAAATATCATTTAGAAATACATCCTGAATAGTTACAATAATTTTTAATAAGCCCTGTTATTATACCCATGACCTATGAAAATGCTTGATTTTCATAGAGAAGAAGATCAAAATTATCCAATGACGCAAATTACTCTCACAGCCCATAAAA
>JAIVER010000160.1 GCA_023864145.1 Thiohalomonas sp.
TTTCATGGGCTGTGAGAGTAATTTGCGTCATTGGATAATTTTGATCTTCTTCTCTATAAAAATCAAGCATTTTCATAGGTCATGGGTATATGCGTGGACTCGGGGTCATAATACGCGAAATATCAGTTTCGGATGCTTCAAGAACATTATCAATTAAAATCCGTTCTGTGGCATCAATTATCCCGGTCTCTTCACCCTCTTCAAGCAGAGTTCTAAGTTCATCGGGTTGAAGAATATTTTTACGATCAACTTCATCAGCCACAATTAAGGTCGTAATATGATCAGAGATAAACCGAATCACCTCGCGTAAGGAGTAATAATAGCAATCCACCGGGGGATAATTTTAGCCGTGACGCGTGAAGCAAATTTAACAGGGAAGTTAACAGCAATAGTCTTGGGCGTTACTTCACCGACTAAGAGTAATAAAGGCAGCATAATAACAATATTAATCCAGCCTACATTTTGCTCTGCAAAAAACAATAATAAGATTGAAGTCATATTAACTGCTGAGGCAATGTTGACCAGTTCATTACCGCATAATATTGATATAATCAAACGCCGGGGTTCATCCAGCATTGCATGAAGGCTTTCTGAATCTTTATGACCAGACTGTCTTAGTTTTTGTAAATCAATACGGCTTAGAGAAAATAGAGCCGTTTCAGAACCAGAAAAAATAGCAGAAGAACCCAGTAAAATAATTTGAAATAAACAGCGTAATATTAATTCCACATCATCTGAAGTAAAATTAAAAGACTGAAAAAATGTTAATAATCCATTCATATAATTATATATTATCTATGGTTATTATCTGTCTTATTTTTTAACTTCAGTGCTAAGCAGTTGAGTCAATTGTTCAACAGGATAGGTTAAAGGATACATGTTTTTTCCCATTTGTACCATAACTCCAATTTTTTCAAGATTGCCGCCATAAACAATCGTATGCCTGGATATTCCCCCTACATTTTCCCAAAGTGTTTTTTCATCATCCATAGGGGTATGCCCAACAATGAAAGGCGTATTTTCTCCCACATTAAGGCAGCGACGTAATTTTTTTATATCACTTTTATTATACCCCGACATACGGTTTGAAGTTTGCAGACGTCTGGAAATCAAATCTTTAATTAACTTAGGATATTTTTTTATATTAACTAATGCATGCAAGTTAACCACAGAAGTGGGAGGGCCTGCATGGCAGCATATAAAATGCTTAGAATAAGCTAAATAAGGAAGGTTATCATAGAAACGCTGCATTTCTTTCTTATAGATTTTACCACGAGATTTTTTTAACTGCTTTTTCCAGAATAAACCTTGTGGAACACCTTTTTTTCCAATTTCTTCAGAAAAGCTGTCATGATTTCCCATAAGATAAAAAACATCCTCTGGAAAGTGTACTTTTAATTTAAATATAATATCCATAATGTTCATGGAACTTTTCATTTCTTCATATTCTCCATCAATTTCCGGGTGTACAGCATCACCTAAAAAAATTAAACAGGCTTCCCCGCTTTCAAGTGCTGATAAAAAATTATTTTGGCTTAATAATGTCAGCAGGTTGTCCAATTGAGTATGTAGATCACCAATAATAATACTATTCAATTTATCCGGAATAGAAAGGACACCTCCAGGCTGATCATTAATATCCTTTTCCCGATAAACTTCATGTTCCATGATATGGTTAACTTTGTGAATAAGATTTAATGCTTCTTCAGCGGACAAAATTTCCTTGGGATCGCCTATTATTTTCGCTAGGCGTGTTACTTTTTCACTTCTCCATTTATTAATTTTGTTGAGTTTTTTTTCTTTTAAAAGAGGGGCAATACAACTTCCAGTTTCAGGATGATGACATTTAAAAACTAATTTACCAGCATTATTAGCGATGCTTAATTGTTGTTCGGGAAGTTTTTTTGACGTATTTAAAAAAGCATATTGTTCAGCATTATCACTACCCAATATAATTTTATCATCATCACTAAGTCGTAAAAAGCCACTAATACGGGAGTAATAAGTATCTGGATCAAATAAAATATAGTTTCGTTCTAAGAATTTATCCTGTTGTTCAGCTAGAGGAAGTTCCGGATAAAGATGCAATACATGCGCGTCCACTCCTACATGAATTTGCAGTGGATAATTTTCCAGTGGAAACATAATCTTTTTTTTAGGTAATTTATAAGTATCTTTGAGATCGATTTTCTCACATTGTTCAAGATCAGAAAAAGCTATTTTAATTAATTTTAAAAGGTTCTTACGTTTCTTTGCAATAGTTTTTGCCATACTAAGTTTCTCTAAAATAACATTATTTAAATAATAATACGTAGGGGTTCACTCTGATTGCCTTTACGAACATAGACATAAAGTCCCTGTTCCGTAAGGTATTGAGCTGCGACCTGGTAAATATGCAATTGTTGTTCAATCTGACTCAATAGAATGTCTTTATCAACATAATGTGAGCCCGATTTAGCCCTTTTTTGGCGCCACTTTAGTATAGTTTCTGCTGGTGGAAGTATAAATTCAAAGGCATATCGTTTACGCCAATCTACCGACCAAAAATGTCGTTTAACTGGTGCTATGCAAATTCTGTTAAAATCCAATTGTAACGGTGGAATTGCTTCAAGCCATTGTGGTTCAAATAGAGCCAGAGCTTCTTTAACACCTTTAAAAGGAAAACCCAGGTGTATTTCTCTTGGTCTAAGGGATAAGCTTTGTGCTGTCCACCATTTATTCATGGAGAGATCAACATAACCCTCCTCAGACCAACCACCCAGGTTTCTGATCAAACTGCTCTTCCCTGAGCCTGGCGGGCCTGTTAGCAATAAGGCCCTGAACTTAAATTCGCTCGGAAATACAGTACCCTTAATTCTCTGAACATCAGTAAACGGTTCAGTTTTTAAGCAGAACATTTATGAAATACCAAATATTCCTTTAAAAATAAAGAAGAAAGTAGCAGCAAGGATTGCTCCAGCAGGTAAGGTAACTACCCAGGATACAACAATGTTACCAATCACTCTAAGATCCAGAGCACCAATACCACGAGCCAGTCCTACTCCCATAACTGAACCAACAGCAATTTGCGTAGTTGATACAGGTAATCCTGTTTTAGATGCTACTACAACAGTAATCGCCGCTGCTAAAGTCGCACAATAACCACGAGTTGGCGTTAATTCTGTAATTTTTGTACCGATGGTCTGCATGACTTTATAGCCCATAGTCGCCAGTCCAATAACAATACCCGTTCCACCTAGCAATAATATCCATAAAGGCAGGCCAGCTTTTTGAGTGACCACTCCATCATGTGAAATAATATCAACCACAGCCGCCAGCGGACCGATGCCATTGGCAACATCATTGGAGCCATGAGCAAATGCCATCGCACAGGCGGTAAATACCATCATTGGCAAAAATACTTTTTCTACGCTGGCAAAATGAAAGTCTTTATCAGCAGTTTCATCAACAGTGACTTTATTTATCATATAACGCCCTATGAGCGCACAAAGGATACCAAAGATTGTGGCAGCCACGATACTTTCAATGACTGTAAATTCAAGTTTTAAATGTTTTAAGCCTTTGAACATGGTGACTAGTGAAACGATCCAACCCACCATAAAGACATACATCGGCCCCCATTTTTTAGCATTGTGAAATGGATTTTCGGTATTAATAATTAATTTTCGAATGCTCATCATCAACACATAGGCAATACCTCCAGCGATAAGTGGCGAAACAAGCCAACTGGCAACAATTGATCCAATTTTACCCCAGTGAACAGCATCCATACCCATACCAACAAGAGAAAATCCTACGATAGCACCAACAATGGTGTGGGTAGTTGAAACCGGCCAGCCCCGGGATGAAGCTACCATTAACCAGATACCAGCAGCCAGTAATGCCGCCAGCATACCATAGACCAATATTTCAGGCGTCCCGCTGATAGAGCTGGGGTCAATGATCCCTTTACGTATCGTTTTAGTTACTGTACCTCCCGCGATAAATGCACCTGCAAATTCAAATATTGCAGCGATAATAATTGCCTGCTTAACTGTAATTGCACCAGAGCCTACTGACGTTCCCATGGCATTAGCGACATCATTAGCACCTATTCCCCATGTCATGTAAAAACCGAAAATAATGGCCATGATCATGAAGACCGTACCCCATTCTGAAATAATTTCCATTATAGTTACCTAACTAAAGTTTAGAGTTTCACATTCCTCAAAAGAGGAAAAAAATTTAAAAATATAACATAAAACAGTTGACAAAAAAAAGGCGGTATCGT
>JAIVER010000161.1 GCA_023864145.1 Thiohalomonas sp.
ATCTCGTTCTTTTCCATTTCCAGAATGCTTATGTTGCATTTCTAGAGTTGATTTTTCATGGGCTGTGAGAGTAATTTGCGTCATTGGATAACTTTGATCTTCTTCTCTATGAAAATCAAGCATTTTCATAGGTCATGGGTATATATTTACCGGTGCAGGTGATTTGGCCTTTTGTTCCGGTGGTGATCAAAAAGTCCGCGGTGAAGATGGCGCCTATAAAGACACTCATGGTACAAACCACCTTAATGTACTGGAGTTACAACGTCAGATCATAACCTTACCTAAACTGGTACTGGCTATGGTTGCCGGTTATGCCATTGGCGCCGGTCATGTTTTAGATTTAATCTGCGATCTGAGCATAGCTGCTGATAATGCCCGTTTTGGTCAGACAGGTCCTAAAGTCGGTAGTTTTGATGCCGGCCGGGGTGCCGCTCGTGGCAATGGCCAGGGCGATATCTGAATTATTGATATCAGAAAGTTCATAACTAAAACAAGTGCTAAATTCAGAGCTAACAGGAAATATGGTTCTTTTTTCTATAAAGCCATATAAAAGATTAAGTGTTGCAGCAAATACATCCTGTGCTTGTGTAATTAGAATATCTGATGGACTAATCACATTAAGGGAAATAGATTTCTAGATTTTCAGATAAAGATCGGCCCACGAATAACATTGCCCCCGATAAAAAAGAATCAACTCAGATTTTATTTTACGGGCTTTCATTGCTGCCGATATGGATACAGGCAATACCAAAAAATAAATTTCGATAAGTCATTTTTGAAAATCCTGCCTGCTCAATCAATGACTTCATTTCTTCCTGCTCAGGAAAACGCCGGATGGATTCAATTAAATATTGATAGGGTTACGGCTGCCCTGCTACGAGCACACCCAGACGTGGAATAATATATTGATTATAAAGATTATAAAATGGCCGTATGGACATCATTGGCCGGGAAAATTCCAGACAATAATACTGACCATCGGGTTTTAGTACTCTGTGGATTTCTTTTAAGGCATCACTCATGCTGAGTCATATTACGAAGACCAAAAGAAATAGTCAGTTTATCAATACTATTATCGGCAAAGGGCAGCTTTTCACCAATAGCAGCTAGCAGCGACATTAACCACTTGCAATTTGCAATTAGTTTGATTCAACACTGGGATCAACAACAATGACATTGGCACCTTTGCTCACTAGTTTACGTGCAATATCAGCGGTACCACCGGTTAAATCAACAATAATATCTGTCGATTTAAAGTCGATAAAATTAACAAAAAAACGCTTCCAGATCCAATGAGTTGCAAAACTCATTAAATCATATCGGGGAGCAACCAGTTTAAAAACCCGGCGAATTTTTTCTTCACGTTGCTGTTGGGAGACGGTCTGCTGGCCAAAAGTGTTATCGAGTTTGCTCATGTCAGGTATAATTCACTGCTTAGAGCCTCAGCCAATAAAAAGTTTAAGCCGCTGATTATACCTGAAGTAAAGCCAGGTTGGCACCTCAGGGCCTCAAAAATAAATATTTATTTCCGAGGCCCTTATCTTCACTTATGAGACTTTAAGGAAGGCTCTTAATCAGGGTTTGACTGTTGTCAGGCCAAGGCTAACCCATGACTGCATACCTCCACGATACCACTTAAGTTTATAAGGAGGATAGCCCAGCTTTAACAGGGTTTTGATATTGGTTGCAGATTGTGGACACCATGTGCCATTACAGAACATCACCAGAGTTTTGGCATTACGGAAATCATACTTACCTCTAATAGTTTGCACACCAAAGTTCTGAGTCAGAATGTCATTCAAAATTTCTCTCTCTGATTCCGCAGCAAATTCACCTTGTGAATCAAGACTGATCTTGTTCCATGGAACACTGACAGAGCCAGGAATAGTACCCTGCTGAACCCATTCAGGTGTCCGCGAATCAACCACCATAACAGTTCGCTCACCACGACTGGCACGCTTAAGATATTCCAGTACTTCTAACTCGCCAATGGTGCCAACATTTTTTGCTACTGTAATTGGCTGCACACAAAATGGTGGGCAAGCTCTGGCAGTATGAGCAAAAGTCATCGGTATGGTCGCTTTTTTATCAGTAACACGGGTAATGCTCACAGGTTTGCCATTATGCATGACATCAAGCATCTTCACTGTCGGGGTAATATAGCCCTCACCAGCCACACTAGAACCGGATAGAGCACCACCACCGAGATAAGCAGGTGTAGTTAAGTTCTTTTGACCTTTTTGGGAAACAGCCTGTTCATAGCCATAACTGCCCTGACGTTCCGCTTTACGTGCTAACTTAGTGGCTTTATCCAGTTCTCCCGCTGCCAATGCCGCTTTTGCTTTTTTAATGATTTTGCCGGTATCACGCCACTCACCCTTAACTGATGCGGCATGTTTACGTGATGTTTCAGCTTTAGCAATTGCTGCTTTGACTGCTGTTACTTCTTTAGAATCTGTCACTTTTTTGTCAGCAGCCATTGCTGCACTGCTAATAAGCAAGGTTAAGCTGAGTAAGCTCATGATCATTATTTTCACATTCTTCTCCTAAAAATATTTTAATTATTTACAAACGCTGTTTATTTACGAGCGCCTGGACCATTTAATTCCAAACCATTACTCATATAGGTCAAAAAATATTCCAGATTACGATATTCTTCTCCCTGAGCTTTAAATGGTTTTGCTCTTACTTGCTTATTACAACCGGTAAAACGACGGTGCAATGTACCTACTGTACCCCATTTAGAACGATAAACCGGAAAGTGTGTGGTATGTCCTAAAGCACTACTTAAAATGTCTGAACGGATTTTATTACCCGCATTTTGTAGATGACAGCTGGCACATGAGAAGTTCAACTGGCCTCTGCGAGTATAGAAGAATTTTTTTCCATCTTCATAAGCTGCCATAGCACCAGCATCACCTTCAGGTATAAGCACTTGTGTTTTATTGCCTCTGGACTCGAAAGCAATATAGGACACTATATTGTTAATGCTGCCCTTTTTATATTTTAATGGTTTCTCACCATTGGCCTCACGACATTGATTCAGAGCTAAAGGCAAGGTCATAACCATAGCCTGCTTTTTGTCCCAATGAGGATATTTATGGGCAATTTCAGGTCCATCAGCAAAACAGTCTTTATAGGTTTTGCCATTTGAAAATGGTTTTCCCCACATTTCCTTACCATCATCTACTGCAATTTCATAGGGAGGGAATTCTTCAATTGCTTCCCAGCTTTCTCGACCCACCGTATCATAGGCATAAGCACCATTAGCAAATTCTGCCAATGCAACACCGGGGAAACGCCCCTCAAAATAATTAGTCAGCATTTCCCGATCTTTCTCCGGATCGGCATAGGCCGTTGTTATTGCAGTTAATGCTAAACCTGTAAGCACTAATTTAAATATTAATTTATTCATCATTTATTGACCACTTTCAAAAATTAATCGTTATAAAACAAAGCATTGTTGCAGCGATATTGTTATAGAGAGTAAATATAATCTACAACCTTATTCAGCTCATCTTCAGATAAAATTTCATAACGTCCAAATAATGGCATAGACGTTTCTGGATTTCGCTTGGAAGCATCCCATATTTGATCTTTTAAGACTTGCTTGTCTGGAAAACGAGTTTTCATCACAATCAGTGGTGGTGCAATATTACCCGGGCTGACACCTTCTTTAATCATATGACAGGCCAGACAGTTGCCCTTAGGACGGGAAAATGCCAGTTTTTTACCCTCTTCGATGTTACTACTTGAGTTACTTCCTGCTTCCGCTGCCAATGCAGCAGAGCTGAATAGTGAAACGCCAACCAGCAGAGCACTTGCTAAACTTAGCAACCCTTTTCTTTTTCTATTCATTCTATTCTCCTGAGGTTTATTTCAGTATGGAGGTTAATGTATTATTATTATTCAGCTTATATTATTAATTATAGTGCTGTTATTTATGGCAAATGTGGTTAAAAATGACCTGCATAATTATACGAACTAAGGAGCATCTTGGGGTAAGTTATGCAAGTTAAAGACATATTATGGGCATTTTCTAAAAAAGGAAAATTGGAAGATATGACAATTCATGTGGGGGTTTTCCTTAACACTCGCCACAAAAATTAGAATCAGGCTGATCAGTTTATAAGCCGGTCTCCTAGACCCAAAGGCAAAAAGAGTTTATACCCAATCAACTTGAAAATGCAGGATCGAACACTTGGAAATTATCATTAATTCGAGAATCTAAGGATTTTCCAATGCTCGGTAAAA
>JAIVER010000162.1 GCA_023864145.1 Thiohalomonas sp.
TTATGTTGCATTTCTAGAGCTGATTTTTCATGGCCTGTGAGAGTAATTTGCGTCATTGGATAATTTTGATCTTCTTCTCTATGAAAATCAAACATTTTCATAGGTCATGGGTATAAGTATATCTTGAAATTTAAGTTAAATCTTGTAGTGTTATCCCTAGAAATCAAAAAATAGATAATTAGGTAGATAAATAATGATGTATTTTATAGTCGTCGCCTCGTTCATAGCAGGATTTATCTTAAGTTCAATATTAGGTCGTAATGCCTTATGTGAAGAAAAGGATATTCCAGTTTTACCAAAAGACTTTTTGAAATAATTAAGCCGGATAAACGAGGTTTTATCCGGCTTTCTTTATTGAATAGTTATTTATTAACCGAATGCTCAAGGGCATATTGACTGACAGCCTTAAGGCCATCACCCGTAATATTTGGGAATTTTGGCATGATTAGACTTCCAGAACTAATTTTCTTGGCAAAGAAATCAGCGTTTCTCTTATTACTGGCAATTTCATAATAGATATTATCCTTACCTTCAATTGCCTCATGACATTCCATACAGGCGCCTTTAAAGATATCTTCAGCAGTTGCAGCAGCAGAAGGTGTATAATCATTAATACAACCCGATAGTAACAGACCTGCAGAAGCAGTTAATAAAAGTACTTTTTTCATGTTATTTCCTTAATTTTTTTCTTAAATTTAAAAAGAAGTTGAATAATAATTTATTAAAAATATTAATGCCGGATAATAGTATAACCACTAAGTCATTTAAATTGCTATAATACGCCTATTTTCTTTCACCTATCCTACTTTAATTTACAGAATGCTTTTACCAGGAATAACATGGCAGCACACAAGATTGGTTTCATAAGTTTAGGGTGCCCCAAGGCATTAGTTGATTCAGAGCAGATACTAACACGTTTGCGTGCTGAAGGGCATGACATTGCTGATTCCTACCAGAATGCTGATATGGTCGTGGTAAATACCTGCGGTTTTATCGATGAAGCTGTTGAAGAATCTCTGGATGCCATTGGTGAAGCCCTAAATGAAAACGGTAAAGTCATTGTCACCGGCTGTTTAGGCGGCAAGGCTGATATAGTAAAAGAAGCCCATCCTCAAGTACTTGCTGTGACCGGTCCTCATGCGCTTGAAGAAGTGATGGCAGCGATACATCAACACATTCCTCCGGAGCACGATCCTTATACCAGTCTCATTCCCGAAGGCGGCATCAAGCTGACACCTCCTCATTATGCCTATCTGAAAATTTCAGAAGGCTGTAACCACAGCTGTAGTTTTTGTATCATCCCGTCCTTGCGCGGTGCTTTAGTCAGTCGCCCAATTGGAGAAGTCCTGCAGGAAGCAGAGAATCTGGTGCATGCCGGTGTTAAGGAATTATTAGTGGTCTCACAAGATACCTCAGCCTATGGTGTTGATGTAAAATACCAAACTGGTTTTTACCAGGGCAAACCGGTTAAAACACGCTTTAAAGAATTAGCCTCAGCACTAGGTGAGCTGGATGCCTGGGTGCGTATGCACTATGTGTATCCTTATCCACATGTAGACGATGTCATACCGCTGATGGCAGAAGGCAAAATCCTGCCTTATCTGGATATCCCGCTGCAGCATTCCTCAGCAAAGATCCTCAAAGCGATGAAACGGCCGGCCAATAGTGAAAATATCCTCAAACGCATTGCTTCATGGCGTGAAACATGTCCCGATATTACCTTAAGAAGTACCTTTATTGTCGGCTTTCCCGGTGAAACCGAAAAAGACTTTGAAGATTTGCTGACATTTATTAAAGAGATTCAATTTGATCGAGTGGGTGCCTTTAAATATTCACCCGTAAAGGGGGCCGCTGCTAATGAACTGGCTGATCCCGTGCCCGAAGTAATTAAAGAAGAACGTCTGGCACGATTAATGGAAATACAATCTGAAATCAGCTTTCATAAGCTGCTGGCCAAAATAGGGCCAACGATAAGAGTCTTAATTGATGCTATTGATGAAAAAGGTATCGTTGCCCGCAGTGCTGCTGATGCGCCTGATGTTGATGGTTTGGTGTTTATTGAACCACTGGAAGACTCAGAACTTGATCAGGCTGCGGGTTTAAATCCGGGTGATTTTATCGATGTTAAAATCATCGATAATAGTGAACATGATTTATGGGCAGAGCTGTTGTGACTTTAAAGAAGAGCTCAAAAAAAATATCAACGATGAGTTCTGCTTTAGATACCCTATATTCCAGCCCCTTGGATAAGCTGGTTGATTTTAATTTTGATGAAAAAGTCGCTAATGTTTTCCCTGATATGATCAACCGCTCAGTACCGGGCTATGCCACTATTGTAGCGATGACAGGAATCCTGTCTGCTGAATTTTATCAGCCTGGTACCCGTTGTTATGATCTCGGCTGCTCATTAGGCGCTTTGGCCTTATCAATGGCCAAAGCCATCAAAGATGATTCTTTAAAAATTATTGCTGTAGATAATTCTCAGGCAATGCTGCAAAAAGCGCAAACATTGATAAATCAAAGTGACCCTGTTGAAAGTAATGCAGATTGTATTGAACTTATTTGTGATGATATAAACCAGATTGATGTCAATAATGCATCTGTCGTTGTCATGAATTTCACCTTACAATTTATTGCACCTGAGCAGCGTAGTAAACTACTAAAAAAAATATATCATGGAATGAATCAAGGCGGTATTTTGATCCTGTCAGAAAAGCTGAACTATAATGATTCATCACAACAGCAATTACTTATTGAAATGCACCATTGTTTTAAAAAAGCTAATGGCTATAGTGATTTAGAAATCACTCAAAAAAGACAGACTATAGAAAATGTTCTCCTGCCCGAAACACTGGAGAAGCACAAAACACGCTTACATGAAGCAGGCTTTAAACAAGTAGAACAATGGTTTCAATGTTTTAATTTTTCATCATTAATCGCAATAAAATAAATGTCTGACAAAACTTCTCTTTATGGGTCTCTTTATCAAGCAATGCAGGATACAGCATTAGATAAATGGGCTGAACACCTTCCGGCACAATTAAATGCACTTTCAGCAGAAAATAATGGTGATTATGAGCGTTGGAATACAGCACTGACACAATTGCCTGTTATAGCACCATCTGGTGTTGATTTAACGGCTGATAATTTACAGGTAAATACGAGTACAGCGATTGATACTGTGCAATTAGAAAAATCGCTTAAATTATTATCACCCTGGCGTAAAGGCCCGTACCAGATCAATGACTTGTTAGTTGATAGCGAATGGCATTCTGACTGGAAATGGAATCGAATAAAAGATCATTTGTCACCCTTAAAAAATCGTGTGGTATTAGATATCGGCTGTGGTAATGGTTATCATTGCTGGCGCATGCATGGTGCCGGCGCACGTCTGGTGATTGGTGTTGACCCTTCCTGGTTATTCTGGATGCAGTTTAAGGCCATGAAACATTTCTTTGGTGACAAGCCTGTTTATTTATTACCGATGGGAATTGAAGGCTTGCCAGACAACATCAGTGCATTTGATACCGTCTTTTCCATGGGCGTGTTCTATCATCGACGCTCGCCTATCGATCATTTACTACAATTAAAAAACACCTTACGCAAGGGCGGTGAGCTCATACTTGAGACATTGATCATTGACGGCTCAAAAGGGGAATCCCTGGTACCTGATGATCGCTATGCAAAAATGCGTAATGTTTGGTTTTCACCCACAATTGATACCATGACTCAATGGCTGCAGCGCTGTGGTTTTAAAGACATTAAAGTGGTTGATGTGAATCAGACATCAATAGATGAACAACGAACAACCTCATGGATGCCCTATGAATCACTAAAAGATTATCTTGACCCGGAAGATAATAATAAAACCATTGAAGGTTATCCTGCACCCACACGAGCAACCTTTATTGCGCAAAAGCCTTAATAATAAAATGACGCAGTCAATAGCGAGTAACAGCAATGAAAAAAAATCAGCAAAAGCATATTCCCCCTGTGACTGTTGAACAAAGTGCCATTCATGGCAAAGGACTTTTTGCCTCCAGGGATATCAAAAAAGGTGAGTTGATTGCTGCTTTCAAATACAAGCAGGCAAAAAAGATGCCCCCTACGGGTTATGACTTGAAGAAGATAAAGGCTATACCCATGACCTATGAAAATGCTTGATTTTCATAGAGAAGAAGATCAAAATTATCCAATGACGCAAATTACTCTCACAGCCCATGA
>JAIVER010000163.1 GCA_023864145.1 Thiohalomonas sp.
GTGGATTTCTAGTCGCTAAAGCCTGATCACCCGTTGGGTGATCAGATTTGGGTGGCAAAACCATCATTTCATCCTTGTTTTTCAAATACTTCTGATTTTAGCCTATTTTCAACTGATTAAAGTAGGTTTAAGGGCCTTGGAAATAATAAATTTTCCAAGGCTCTAAGGCTGTTATGAAGCGATAGGAGGTCTGTCAGCAGGACTTACAATGGCAGAATAGTCGTTAAATAAATAAGAAAAAGTTGAAGAGAAATGAGTATAATTGGAGGTAAATATTGAAAACTCAATAAACGAAAATGGTGTCATATGACCATGGCAACTATGTTGCTCATATTGTTGATCAACACTGTGCTTAACATTATCCTTAATACTATCAATATCGCAATGGTGAGCATCAATATAGTGTTCGATAATATCAAATGAATTATCATTATCTGAGCCATTATGCAGATCAATACCCGCCAGAACGGTCTTGCTAACAAAGACAAACAACAAAAATAATATTATATTTTTTAACATCTCAAAAAAAAATAAAACTCTTAGATAGAAGCGCAAAAATATACACAAATAGAGTCAATATTTTACTTTTTTCTGAATTTTCTTATAGTGAGTCTAAGAAATGGTAAGAGCCGCAAACATCAGCCTAAAGTGAACTTTATTTAGCTCATTATTTCAAGATGGTCTTTCGATAATAAAGGATTTCTGCAATTGACTCTCTAATATCATCTAAGGCCAGATGAGCCCCCTTCTTTTCAAAACCATCCATGACTTGCGGGTACCAGCGTTTGGCTAATTCTTTTAAGGTAGTGACATCAAAATTGCGATAATGGAAATATTCTTCCAGAAAGGCATCCAGCGAGCCATAAATGTGTGGTATTCCACTCATCCATTTTTGCTAACACTTCCTCAGATTGATGAATAGCTAATACCGGGCCTTCTGCTAAAATATTCAACTCAGCATCAGTAAGAACAGTGGCAATCTCAATCACCCGCTCAGTATCCGGCTCAAGCCCGGTCATTTCTAAATCAATCCAGCTCAGGTTGCGTTGGTCTTGTGTCATTGGATGGTCTCTTTAAATAATTGTTTGCTTTCTTTTTCGTACTTTTTGGTTAACTAAGGTATAATCATAGTCAATTATGTATTATTAATAAACTCTTATTTAATAACACTCTCTATAACAAATGGAATACTATGCCGCTGTTCAGTACAATTTTTATCATTATGGTTCTTTTCTCAGCCATTACTCATTTCTGGCTCTCCTTACGTCAAATTAAACATGTCAGACAACATCGAGAGCAAACACCGAAAGCCTTTGCTGAAAAAATTTCCTTAGAAGAACATCAAAAAGCTGCTGATTACACCATAGCTAAAGAAAAGCTGGGTAATATTGACCTTCTTATTGGTACCACATTAGTCTTTATCTGGACTTTAGGCGGCGGGCTTGAACTGCTGGATCAATTTGTTAGTACTTATCAGCTTGGGCCAATTTATACCGGTGTCTTATTTATCCTACTGATGGGCTTTATTTCTTCATTTATCGATATTCCTATGGGGCTTTATAATACCTTTGTACTGGAAGAAAAATTTGGTTTTAACCGCACCACCCTGAAAATCTGGCTGCTTGATTTAGTCAAACTATCTATTCTGGGGTTGGTGATAGGCATACCATTAATCATGGTCATACTCTGGCTGATGAGCAGTGCCGGTGAATTCTGGTGGTTATATGCCTGGGCGGTATGGATGGGCTTTGGCTTCTTTATGATGTGGGCCTACCCTGCTTTTATCGCACCTATTTTTAATAAATTTACTGAACTTGAAGAAGGCTCTCTTAAACAGCGTATTGAACAACTTATGACTCGTTGCGGCTTTCTCAGCAAGGCCATTCTGGTTATGGATGGCTCTAGACGTTCCAGCCACAGCAATGCCTATTTTACAGGTCTGGGTAATAATAAACAAATTGTCTTTTTTGATAATCTGCTTGATTCTCTTGATGAAGAAGAAGTTGAAGCAGTATTAGCTCATGAGCTGGGACATTTTAAGAAAAAACATATTATCAAGCGTTTAATTACTATGACATTTATGACACTGGCTGGGTTTGCTGTGCTTGGCTGGCTCATGCAGCAGATGTGCTTTTACAATGCTCTGGGTATGAGCACCCCATCTATTTATGCCGCTTTGGTCTTATTTAGCATTGCTTCTCCAGCGTTTACCTTTTTTCTTAGTCCAATTAGCGCTATGATTAGCCGTAAACATGAATTTGAAGCCGATGAATATGCCGCAGAACAATCTAATGCTAATAAGCTGATTGATGCTCTGGTAAAACTGTATAAAGAAAATGCAAATACACTGACACCCGACCCGCTCCACTCAGCCTATTATGATTCACATCCACCTGCACCGGTTAGAATTGCACATTTAAATAACATATAACGGATTAATACAAATGAAAAAAACAATAGCGAAAAAACAATACGCCCTACTGCTCATTCCCTTTTTTGCTTTACTGAGTCAGAGTGCTTCAGCTGCTAATCCTGCTCATGCTAAAGATCTTCATGATGCCAACTGTCAGTCTTGTCATGCCTCTTTAATGGGTGGTGATCCTGATAAAATTTATACTCGTTCTGATCGTCGAGTCACCACCCTGAGCGGCCTTAAAAATCAGGTCACGCGTTGTAAAACAATGGTAGGTGTTGCCTGGCCGGATGATCAGGTACAAGACGTTGTTGAATATCTCAATACTCATTTTTATAAAATGTAATCCATTCGCTTATGGCTAAACGACAACTTAACCGACGACAACAATGGCGTATCCAGAAGATTCAGGATGAACGTTTAGCCAGAGCCAGGAAAAAACAGCAAAAAGTAAATGACAATGGTGAGCTGTTTGATGAGATACTTCATCATGGTGTCGTTGTCAGTCATTTTGGTGCCACTTTAGATATTGAAGATGACAGCAGCCATTCATTAGTTCGTTGTGCCCTTCGGCAAAATATCGATGCCATCGTTTGTGGTGATAAAATTGTCTGGCAGCAATTAACAAATCTTCCAGAAGATGAGCAAATTCAAGGCGTTGTCACAGCACTTGAAGCTCGCACTAACGTCCTTGCCCGTCCTGATTTTACCGGGAAAATGAAGCCTGTCGCAGCCAATGTTGACCACCTTCTGATTGTGACCTCACCTGTTCCAGAGTTAAATGAAGGCTTAATTGACCGTTATCTTGTGGCCGCTGAATTGTCACATATTCAACCCATTTTAGTGCTCAATAAAATTGATACCTTATCTGATGAGCAAAGAGAAGTGTTGGAAAAAAGGATTAAAATCTATCAGGATATTAATTATAAAATTCTTTATACCAGTGCCAAAAGCCAGTATGGAATGGATACTCTGCTTGAGCAATTAGCCGGTAAAATCAGCGTCTTTGTCGGACAATCCGGAGTAGGTAAATCCTCTCTGATTAATACCCTGTTCCCGGACGCTAAGATTAAAGAAGGTGAAGTATCTCTGGCAACCAATAAAGGCATTCATACCACCAGTGTCTCGCGCCTTTATCAGATCAATAAGCCTGCAGTAACTCTATCCGTTGAAGAGCTGAACAGCACACAAACAAGCTTGATTGACTCTCCGGGAGTACGGAAATTTGGTTTGTGGAATATTTCTAAAGAGGATGTGATCCACGGCTTTGTGGAGCTGCATAAATACATCCAAAACTGCCATTTTAGAGATTGTAAACACCTCAATGAACCCAATTGTGGTTTACTCAAAGCAGCAGATGAAAATAAAATCAGTCAACAACGCCTCGACAGCTATCACCGCATTATTAATTCCATTGATTAAATACTGGCAGTTGCTGGCACTAGCCTCATTCTTTTCTATACTAAAGAAATAACACTGTACTGTCGATATCAACTATAAAATAATACACAAGAAAATACTGCACAAGTTTTTAAATTCTGAGGAAAACCAGACAGCTCAATCTCTCTCAACCAAATAGGTATGAACTAATGTTAAAAAATTTTCCATTTCTCAAAAAAGTTTTATGATTTCAATTATCACCATTATTGGATTTATGTGGATAGGGATCAGCACATATCAATCCATGCAGGATATCAATAATAAGTACCATACCAGCTATACCCATGACCTATGGAAATGCTTGATTTTCATAGAGAAGAAGATCAAAATTATCCAATGACGCAAATTACTCTCACAGCCCATGAAAA
>JAIVER010000164.1 GCA_023864145.1 Thiohalomonas sp.
AATTTTATCGAGCATTGGAAAATCATTAGATTCTCGAATTAATGATAATTTCCAAGTGTTCGATCCTGCATTTTCAAGTTGATTGGGTATACATCTCTTGAAGGTCTTGCTGCTATTGAATTACAGTCAATTATTCAAACTGAGGGTTGTTTTGGAACCATAATTCTTTATTAAACGGATTCCTGATTAAAGCCTTTGTTCTTTTTTTCTTCCCAATGTAAAATAGCGGGTTCTCATGACCTAACTGACTGGAAAATTGACTTTGAAAGACGCACTGCAGCAGCTGATTACCCAAGCGATACAATCCCTTATTGATAATGCTGACCTGGCGGTTGATATGCCGGCAATTAAGATTGATCGGACTCGCGATAAAAGCCATGGTGATTTTGCTGCTAATGTGGCCATGCTGCTGGCTAAACCAGCACGCAAAAATCCTCGGGAAATCGCCGCAATGATTATTGATGCGCTGCCGGACAGTGATTTTGTAGAAAAAGTTGAAATTGCCGGCCCCGGATTTATTAACTTCTATGTCAGTGATGATTCACGACAAAATGTCGTTAATAGTGTCATTACTCAGGGCGATGCTTTTGGGCGTTCTGACAAAGGTGCCGGTAAGACTGTTCAGGTGGAATTTGTGTCTGCTAACCCAACGGGTCCACTGCATGTGGGTCATGGTCGTGGTGCGGCTTATGGTGCAACCCTGGCAAATTTGCTGGATGCTATTGGTTATAAAGTGCATTGTGAGTATTATGTCAATGATGCCGGACGGCAGATGGATATTCTGGCGACTTCAGTCTGGCTGCGTTATCTTGAAAAGAATAATATCGCCATTGTCTTCCCGGCAAATGCCTATAAAGGGGATTATATACACCACATTGTCGATGAAATATACAATGAGTATGGTGATACCTATATCGCTTCTGCTGAAGAGGTGATGTCAGATTTGCCTTTAGATGAGCCAGAAGGCGGTGACAAAGAGCTGCATATTGATGCCTTAATTGAAAAAGCCAAAAAACTGCTGGGAGATAATCGTTATCGATATGTTTTTGAGCTGGCATTAAATTTTATTTTAGATGACATTCGTGAAGATCTGTCAAAATTTGGCGTGAACTATGATGAATGGTTTTCAGAACGTTCATTAATGGATAAAGGTCTGGTCAATGAGGGCATTGAGCGTTTGCGTGAACGTGATCGTGTGTATGAAGAGAAGGGCGCTTTATGGTTCCGTTCGACTGATTTTGGTGATGATAAAGATCGTGTCGTGCAACGTGATAATGGCCAGACCACTTATTTTGCTTCTGATATTGCTTATCACATGGATAAGTTTGATCGTGGTTATGATTTAGTGATTGATGTCTGGGGTGCCGATCATCACGGCTATGTACCCAGAGTAAGAGCAGCCTTAACAGCATTAGATTTTAATGCTGATGCTCTGGATGTATTGTTAGTGCAATTTGCCAATCTGTATCGTGGTGGTGAGAAAGTGGCGATGTCCACCAGAAGCGGTTCTTTTGTGACGCTAAGAGAATTACGTGAAGAAGTCGGCTCAGATGCCGCACGTTTCTTTTATGTCATGCGCAAATGTGAGCAGCATATGGATTTTGACCTGGAGCTGGCGAAATCAAAATCATCCGAAAATCCAGTTTATTACATCCAATATGCTCATGCTCGTATCTGCAGTATTTTTAGAGAATTAGAAGAGAAAAATCTGCCTTATGATCAGACTATGGGGCTGGAAAATTTAGCTCTGTTAGAAGAAGAGCATGAAAGTGATATTTTACAACAATTAGCAAAATACCCGGAAGTCGTTGACGCTGCGGCAAGTCTGCATGAACTTCATTTGATCGCCCATTATCTACGTGAACTGGCTAATGCACTGCATACTTACTATAACGCTCACCAGTTTATTGTGGATGATGAAAAAGTACGTAATGCAAGACTGGTATTGATCGTGGCAACTCGTCAGGTGATAAAAAATGGTCTGGCATTATTAGGTGTTTCATCACCTGCTGAAATGTAACCCGTGTGATTACCAGGAAACACATAAAAAATGCCCCTTAAAAAACGTAGTAAGAAAAAAACCGGAGCGACACGCAACCCTGAGCAAAGTTCTTCAAGCTGGTCATGGGTGGTGATGGGCTTATTGGTCGGTGCTTTTGTCACATTTCTTGTGTATCTGGATAAGAGCCCTACGGCGGGTGATAATCAGACCACTTCAGATCAGGTGAAAAAAAAACAGGCATCACAAAAAAAGAAACAGACACAAAAAGCAAAGCCGAAACATCAGTTTGATTTTTATACAGTACTGCCTGATCGTGAACTGAAAGTGAATAGCGTCAGTAATGATAAGCCGCGCAGAAAAGCGACTCAACAGACAGCGAAAACTGAAGCACCTAAAATAGAAACAACAGCAGTTAAGAATAAAAATCCAGCTGTCATATCACTGTATCAGTTGCAGGCAGGCGCATTTAAAGAGGTGACTAAAGCTGATGCAATGAAAGCTCGACTGGCCTTTATTGGTGTTGAGTCCAATATTCAGGTGATTCAAAGTAATGCTCAAAAAATGTATCGGGTACGAGTAGGTCCCAGCACAGATGAACAAAAGATTAATGCCATTAAAAAACACTTAAAAGCACAAAACATTAATACCTTTGTGCAAAAACTAAGAGGTTAATGCATAGCTGTGTGAAGCCATTAGTTCTGAAGTGATAAAAAAGTGAGGAAGAAGAGATAGAGTTTATTGATGTGCCAGGTAAAGGGATAAGGTAGAGCAAGTCATTATTACTCTACCTTATCCTGACCTTGAGTAAAATGTTAGGAAATCGGTGTTAGTTTGATTTCAACACGGCGATTTTGTGAGCGGCCCTGCGCCGTATCATTGGATGAAATGGGATAATCTTCACCCATGCTACGGGTTAAAATGCGTTGTGGCAGCACTTGTCGTGTTTGCAAATAGCGAGAAACAGAATCTGCTCTTTGTTGTGACAATGTCATATTGTATGATGAGCTTCCAACGCTATCGGTATGACCATAGATGTCCACATAGGTTTTTTCATATTCATTAAATATCTTGGCAATAGAGCCAAGAACTGCATAAAAATTAGCAGAAATGGCACTGGAGCCGGTATTAAATGTAATATTACCCGGCATATTCAATATAATGGAATCACCCTGTCTGGTGACACTTACACCTGTAGCTTCAAGTTCCTGGCGAAGCTTGGTTTCCTGAACATGCATATAATAACCAATGCCGCCACCTGCTAAAGCACCAACTCCGGCACCGATTAAGGCTGACTTTCTATTCTCACCGGCAAGTACGCCAATAAGGGCACCAATCGCAGTACCTTTAACGGCATTACTGGTTTTTTCTTCTCTTGTGTAGGGATCAATGGTTGTGCAAGCGCCAATAAATAAACTGGATAGTAAAATTGCACTGCCTAATAACGGGGCTTTAGAATGTATTTTATACATATAATATCTCAATTGTTTAAAGGATTTTTGTTGATTAATATACTATTTCTGAAAATAATGATATTTTCAGAAATATTGTAAGGATTATTTTTATTCATCCTTAGACTCTTCCGCTTTCTGAGGAGGATTGCACCAATAGCGGATATCTTTTTCTGCTTGTAAAAATGCTTCTTTAGTTTCCGATTCTGTCAGGCGTACTTTTTGTTTACGCTCTTCATCATAGCGATTCAGGAATGGGGCTTTTTTGTATTTTGCCAAAGTATCTTTAGAGTCCTGACAAAGTTTAGCGCGTACATCATTTTGTTTCTTTTCAGCATCTGCCTGTTGCTTTTCTTCATCTGTTTTGTGAAATATTCTGCTGCCAAGGTGCATTTTTTTTGCGGAACTATCGCCAGGTCGCGCAGCATAATGGACACGTCCTTCTTTATCTACCCACTTATAAATTTCAGTCGTTTTTTTTGCAAGGGCAACGCCTGACAATACACAGCTAAAGAGAGTGATTAAAGAAAGGTTCACTATTAGATTAGTAATGGATTTCATTATAATTCCTTCGAAGAGTATATTCTTTTTTTTTATTATAGTCCTTTTTATTGAATATAAAGATAAAAGTGAATAATATTTTGTTTTATTGAATAATTTTTGATGTTTTTGAGTACTATACCCAATCAACTTGAAAATGCAGGATCGAACACTTGGAAATTGTCATTAATTCGAGAATCTAATGATTTTCCAATGCTCGGTAAAAT
>JAIVER010000165.1 GCA_023864145.1 Thiohalomonas sp.
TTTCATGGGCTGTGAGAGTAATTTGCGTCATTGGATAATTTTGATCTTCTTCTCTATGAAAATCAAGCATTTTCATAGGTCATGAGTATAGCAGCGGTACAATCATTCAAACACCAGTTGGCAGTATGCAGGGTAGTTATCAAATGAAAGCCGGTACGGCCAGATGTTCGATGCTGAAATCCAACCATTTACGCTAGCCAAACCCGGGTTTCTTCATTAATCAGCAACTATTTTTTATTAACCTCCAGGTAAACCCACAAGCACTTGTCATTCATTTGCTCCTTTATCAAATTGAATAGTTGGGTTGAGAGTAGTGTTAATTTCTAAAAATTAAGGCTATACTCTAAAAAAACCAGTTAAAATTCACAATAATTGACTTAATAAAGAGAAAGGATGTGGTAGATAAAGTAGGAAAAATCGGTCATTTAATTATCAGTTTTTTTGCTATGCTTATTACTTTACTGTCTTTTGCTGCCCTGCTTTCACTGCAGATTTTATTCATTAGTCTGGTGTGGATGTTCACCAGCTTTCTCAATCATCTCAGCTGCAAACTATCCCACTTGCACTATAAATGGAACTAGATGATAATTTGCCATTATTATTGAATGACAGATTATATTCCCTACTTTCTATTGCAAAAAACATTTCATAAAAAATGAATCTTCTTGATCGCTATATTATAAAAACGGTTATTTACTCAACCTTATTGTTTCTGCTCATTATTTTATCACTCTATGGCTTTATTGCGCTTGCAGATACATTTAAATATGTTGGTAGAGGCACTTTTGAGATAAGTGACGCCTTTTATTACACATTCTTAACTATGCCGAGACGAATGTATCAACTCTTTCCATTTTCAGTACTGCTTGGAGCAATGATGGGACTGGGTAGATTAAATAGCAATAATGAACTCATTGCCATTCGCACTGCCGGTGTATCCATTATCAACATTATCTTCTCCGTCATGAAAGCAGCCTTTATTCTTGCCATTTTCATGTTTATTATGGGCGAATACATCCTGCCCATTACAGAAAAAATTGCAGAAAACCACTGGTCATCAAAGGTACACGGCACAACACATAGCGTTTCAGAAGATGCTATCTGGATACGCGATAAGAATACCTTTACCAAGATAGATGCCATTACTTCTGATAAAACACTGGAGAATGTCACTATCTTCAGCTTTTCTGACGATAAAACCCTCAAGGTCAGCACTCAGGCCAGACAAGCTTACTATGATGGTAAGGACTGGATTTTAAACGATATCCAGCAAACCTTTATTACTGAAGATAAAGTCATTCTTAAGCAAATCGACAAAGCACGCTGGCCGACACTGCTGGATCTGGAGCTGGTTGATGTCATTATTTCCAAGTTAGAATATTTATCTGTTGCCGGGCTTTATCGCTACTCAAGTTATCTGGATGCAAATAATCTGGATAGCACCCAATACTGGTTAGCTTTTTGGGACAAAATTGTTCAACCTTTTTCCATTGCCGCTATGTTATTATTATCAGTGCCCTTTGTTTTTAGCTCTTCTCGCACCAGTAATGCCGGTAGTCGTCTTATGATAGGCGTTTTTATCGGAGTGATTTTTACTATTGCCAATAAAATTACAGCTCAATTTGGTTTAGTCTATGATTTAAGTCTTTTTTTTAGTGCCAGTTTTATCACAATCAGTGTTTTTATCATTGCCTCATTACTCATCAGACGTATGAGATAATAGGACCCGTGTTCATTTCCAAATCTGAAATTTGTGACCTATGTAAATACATTAACAAATTCTAATTAACTATTATAAAAAAACCGACTATAATAATAGGTCAATATTGATTTTGATATTCAGGATTAACAGGAAATACTTTGAAACACCTTTTTTCCAGTTTATTACTGTGCTTTTGTCTCTCAAGCCAGTCAATTGCAAACAATTATAATAATGATTGGCGCTCTATGCCGTTTATTGAAATGATGGTGGCCATGATGAAAGCCATGAACAATGTGATGGTCGGCGGTAATTCCTTTAACGGCTTCAATTCATTAGCTTATTCTCCTGCATTCGTACCTAGTATGGGAGGAATTCCAGGACTTAATGGTCTAAATAATTTGCCAATGTCACCTGCAGGCTTTAATGCATTGCCTTTGAGCACTATGAGCAGTCCTATAAACCCTTTTCAGGATGGTTTTAAAACAGGTTCGAACCTCTCTACGTTTGAGTCACCCGGCGGTCAGGCAAGTAATAATTTTTGGGATCCTGATACGACTTATTTTAATTCAGTTAAAACGCTGAATAACGCTAGTATGAATGGTATCTGGCAGGCACCATCGGGGGATGTGATCGCAATTTACAACAACAATCGCTTTCTCTGGTCTGATGGCGGCGCTCGAAATCTAGCGGGTCATCTGGCGATAAAAGGCAATAAAATAATTGCTCATATTCCTGCTAAAAAAGTCACTCTGTATTTTCAATTCTATAAAGAACCTGGACAATTTATTGTGCGGGATCCAAATTTCAGAATTTATACCTTTAAACGAATTCATTAGGCGTTAGCATGCTTTAGTCTAAAAACCGGATTTTTTTACCGTTCGGCTAACCATACTATAATGAACCCCAAAGTGGGTAGCAATTTGATCCAGAGTATAATTACCTGTCTCATAGGCTTTGACCATTGCGGTTTTAATATTCTTAAAACGCTTACCAAAGTCAGATAGTGGTTTTACTTTTTTAGCCTTACGCTGTCTGGCTTTCTCCATAACCTTGCCGCTTGCCAGTTGTTTTTTCCATTTTGCTACAAAGGCATCACTGCCTAACAAAATCTGCCCTTGCACACTGCTGCTGATATCAAAGTCCTTATCCATAGCTGCAATTGCTTTTGTAAAAGCAGTTTGTGCACATTTTTTCTGTTTGCCATAGTGATTTAACAGCACATCACTCTTTAACCATTCAGGCCCTTCAGCAAGTCCTGCAGTAGCTTGATAGCTGCTCCATTTCCATTTATCTAATTTACGTGCTTTACGCCTGAGAACCGCCATATGCAACACATGTTGAGCAACATCAATAAATGATTGTTCTTCTACCAGAACGGCTTTAAAACGCCCGTGGAATATATTTCCCTGTTTTTCATATTTGACATTATAACGTTGTGTATAAATGCCGTTTAGCTGTCTCATGCCTTTTGACAAATTAGGTTTGGGCGTCTTAATAAATAGTTGAAATGAGCCCGGCAGTAAATTGTAGGCAAATACTTCCCATTGCATACGCCCAATCACTTCCTGCAAGATCTGCAAAAATTCCTGCCGATCTTTGACATCATTAAAAACCGATTCCCCTTCAACTGCTTTCGAAGAGATATAATAATAAGCCCCTGGATACTCAATACGTACGGGTCTGGCCATAAAAATACACCTTTTTTCATTCTGCGTGCCTTGACACGCTTTTGATTATTTAACAATATAGTTATACTTACACATATAGACGTGTTTTTCTAAACGCGCCACTTTTTGAGTAAATTTTTTATCCTTTTTTATATATGAACAACAACTCCAAAAAATCTTCTCAGTCTGAATCAGCCCCAATTCGCCTTGATAAATGGCTTTGGGCTGCCCGTTTTTATAAAACACGCTCTCTGGCAACAGAGGCTATTAAGGGTGGAAAGGTACATCTCAATGGGCAAAGGGTAAAGCCAAGTCATCATGTTGAAATTGCTCATACACTTAGAATAAAAAAAGACTCTATTAAACAAACAGTGATCATCAAAGCACTATCAGGCAAACGAGGCCCCGCAAGTGTCGCACAAACACTTTATGATGAAACTCAGGAGAGTATGGAGCTAAGGAAAAAGATCACACAGGAACGTAAAGCAATGTTTGCCGGCATGCCGCAGCATACCGTTAGACCACCCAGTAAAAAGGACAGGCGCAAGATTATTCAATTTAAGCAAGATCATAATTAACGATAGTAAAGGCCTTGGAAAGAATAACGCTCTCTATGCCAGCAGCATATTTGACACTGCATTTATAACTGTTGATGATTTTTCTTCTGTTGTTTATATTGGGCATCCAGACGCTCCAGTTCCTGCATTTCAGGCAGCCTGAAACCGGCTTTCATTCGAGCCTCTCGATTAAACGGCCCTTTATACCCATGACCTATGAAAATGCTTGATTTTCATAGAGAAGAAGATCAAAATTATCCAATGACGCAAATTACTCTCACAGCCCATG
>JAIVER010000166.1 GCA_023864145.1 Thiohalomonas sp.
GTATTCTTTCGTGTTCATTGCGGTCTTCAGAAATTTCGAATAATTTTCTAGAGGCCGCTCCTAATAAAAATTGCTTTTTTCTTTTCAAAAGGAATTTTTATTAGGAGCGGCAACGATACCGCCTTTTTTTTGTCAGCTGTTATATTTTTAAATTTTTTTCCTCTTTTGAGGAATGTGAAACTCTAAACTTTAGTTAAGTTAAATGACTATTGTTTAATTTTTTCTTTTACGTATCTGGAGATAAGTATGAAAATTGGTGTTCCTAAAGAAATAAAACCTCAGAAGGTCGTGTGGCACTCATACCTGAAGCGGCTGGACAGCTTGTGTCACAAGGACATGAAGTAAGCATTCAAAGTCAGGCGGGTGTTATCAATGGGTATAGTGATGATGATTATTTAAATCTTGGAGTAAAAGTACTGCCGGATGCACAGTCACTTTATGAGAGTGCTCAATTAATTGTAAAAGTAAAAGAACCAATAGAAGCAGAACTGACTTTACTTAACAAAGAACATATCCTGTTTTCTTTTCTGCACCTTGCGGCATTACCTGAACTGACACAACGATTATGTTCTATAGGTTTAAAAGCGATTGCTTTTGAAACAGTTGAAATGCCTGATGGAAAACTACCTCTATTGGCTCCTATGAGTGATATTGCCGGTCGTTTATCGGTGCAGATCGGAACGCATTTATTACATTAATCCATGGGTGCTAAAGCCTTGCTGCTTGGCGGTGTGCCTACCAGTGAAAGAGGCAAGGTGGTGATTTTTTTTTTTGGGGGGGGGAATGGCTGGTGGTCATGCGGCCCATGTAGGAGCAAATCTGGGTGTGGAAGTGGTTGTTTTTGAGCGGAATCGAGAGAAGATGGAAGCATTGCGAAATATAGGTCATAACGTCACTGCCTTATATCCACATAAAGCCAGTATTCAGAAGCATACTAAAGATGCTGATCTGTTGATTGCTGCAGTGCTTGTGGTGGGGGAATAAGCGCCGCATCTGGTGAGTGAACAGGATGTTATGCAAATGCAAAGGGGTAGTGTGATTATTGATATTTCTATTGATCAGGGTGGTTGTATTGAAACAACACGGCCAACCAACTTTGATGAACCAACATTTGTTCAACATGGCATTACACATTTTGGTGTGACAAATATGCCCGGGAGTGTCCCAAAAACAGCTTCACAGGCTTTATCCGGCAGTTTAATTCCTTTTTTGACAGACCTGGCCGACTCTCCTGATAATTTAACTGCAGTACTGCAAGCCGGGGTAAATATTGATGCTGGTGAAATTGTTCATCCTGCATTAAAATGAGGCATATTACTTCACTCTATTTAAATTAATCTACTAACACAAAGAAATATAAATTTTGCCGCAATCAGTTAAAAAGAAAGTACTAACAAGTCCAGGAAAAAAGACGCAAACAAAAAAAACGTCAACACAAAAGTCGACGCAAAAATCCGTCGCAAAAAAACCGCTTTCGGCTAAGGTGATCCGAGGCATTAAAGAAAGTGTGTTTTTTCTGTTTATCGCTATTAGTTTATATTTGTTTATTGCATTATTTACCTATTCGCCATCGGATCCAGGCTGGTCTCATAGTATTGCAGAAACCATAGATCTTTCTAAATTGCACAATAGTGCTGGTAAGTTTGGTGCCTGGTTTTCAGACTTGTTTTTATATTTATTCGGCTATCTGGGCTTTCTTTTTCCTACCATGCTTTTCTATAGCGGCTGGCTTGTTTATTGTGGCCAAAATGAAGAAGAGGTATTTCATCGCGGGCATATTACCCTGCGCACTATTGGTTTTATTTTAACCATTATTGCTGGCGCAGGTCTCTCTAGTATGCATTTCACCCATCCATCGGTTATTTTTCCGTTGAATGCGGGTGGTATTTTAGGTGAAGTCACCTCCGAGCAATTACAACAACTTTTCAGTTTTGTTGGTGCCACTTTATTATTATTGACACTGTTTCTCATTGGCATTACTTTATTTACCGGCTTATCCTGGTTATGGCTAATGGATACCATTGGAGCTATGGTTATCAATGCCAATAAATATCTGATTAATCGCTGGTATCAGTGGCGTGATGAACGTGCCCGAAAAAAAACCGAACAAGATCCTCTGGTTATTTCACTATTTAAACAATCATTGTCAAAATCAGAAGATAAACTGCGTATTAAAGCTCAGAAAAAGGCCGAAAAAGAAGCACTGAAAAAAGCAGCTTATGAGAAAAAAATAGCCCTTAAAAATGCTAAATCAACTAATATGCTCAGAATTGAGCCCCGATTTCAAACGAGTAAGAAAAGTGATCGGGTCAATAAAGATAAACAAACGCAATTATTTACCCATGATGCCATTGATGGTCTGCCCTCATTATCTTTATTAGATGATGCCCAACCATCTATTCACGTTACTTCACCAGAAGCACTGGCAGAGACTTCACGTCTTATTGAAGAAAAACTGGCGGATTATAATTTGAAAGTTACAGTTGTTTCTATCAGTCAGGGGCCGGTAATCACCCGCTTTGAAATCGAATTGGCTCCAGGCATTAAAGTCAGTCAGGTGACGAATTTATCCAAAGATCTTGCAAGAGCAATGCTGGTTGTCAGTATTCGTGTGGTAGAAGTGATTGCCGGTAAGTCTACCGTAGGTATTGAAATCCCTAATGAACACCGGGAAATGGTCTATTTCAGTGAAGTGTTAGGTTCTAAAGAATTTGCTGATAGTACAGCCAGTATTCCATTGGGTCTTGGGCATGATATCAGTGGTCAGCCGGTGGTTGCTGATCTGGCAAAAATGCCGCATCTTCTTGTGGCGGGCACAACAGGTTCAGGTAAATCAGTGGGGGTTAACTCCATGATTTTAAGTATGATATTTCAATTATCACCAGACAAACTCCGTTTAATTATGGTGGATCCAAAGATGTTGGAATTATCTATTTATGAAGATATACCTCATTTATTAGCGCCTGTTGTTACTGATATGAAAGAGGCTGCCAATGCCTTACGCTGGTGTGTTGCCGAAATGGAACGTCGTTATAAATTGATGGCGGCCATGGGTGTCAGGAATCTGGCTGGTTTTAATAAGAAGATTGAAGCGGCTATTGATGCGGATGCTCCTATTCTGGATCCGCTATTTACCTCTAATCCATTAACTCCTGATGTACAAGCACCAGAATTAGAATCTTTACCCTTTATTGTCATTGTTATTGATGAATTTGCCGATATGATGATGATCGTGGGGAAAAAAGTGGAAGAATTAATTGCCCGTTTGGCACAAAAAGCTCGTGCCGCCGGCTTACATTTAATTATTGCTACTCAGCGGCCTTCTGTGGATGTAATCACTGGTTTAATTAAAGCTAATATTCCTACCCGAATTGCTTTTCAGGTGTCATCAAAGATTGATTCTCGAACCATTCTTGATCAAATGGGAGCCGAAAACCTGTTAGGTCATGGTGATATGCTTTATTTACCACCAGGTATGGGCTATCCGTTACGAGTTCATGGTGCCTTCGTTTCAGATAATGAAGTGCATGCGGTGGTTGATGATTTAAAAAGTCGTGCTAAGGCTGAATATATTGATGGAATTTTAACTGGGGAGGGAGTTTCTACTGATGGCTTAATACCAGGGGACTCTGATCCGGAAAGTGAAATGGATCCCCTTTATGATCAAGCTGTATCCATTGTTATCGAATCACGCAGAGCTTCAATATCTGGATTACAGCGTCGTTTAAAAGTGGGTTATAACAGGGCTGCACGAATGGTAGAAGATATGGAAGCTGCTGGTGTTGTCAGTGCGGTTCAGTCAAATGGACAAAGAGAAGTGATTGCACCGCCTCCTGTTTAACGTTAATAACCTTTAACTCACTCTACGGGTGAAGTTAAAATATTCTGGAAACCCCTTTAGTTTCAGTGCATAAGGCTGTTGCAGTAGATGGCAACTGATTTTTCTAGGTTTAATAATATAAATATGACAATATCTGTATATGGCAGCCCATCGACTCTCATGAAAATAGTGTTGAGGGCAACCAGATTTAATACAGATTAGAGTCATTACAAATCATAAAGCCGCAGTAAAACTTAATAAACTGCTGTTTTTATGGTTTAATATAAGTATATACCCATGACCTATGAAAATGCTTGATTTTCATAGAGAAGAAGATCAAAATTATCCAATGACGCAAATTACTCTCACAGCCCA
>JAIVER010000167.1 GCA_023864145.1 Thiohalomonas sp.
CTCAACGCATTGCATACAAAGTAACCACTAAAAGAAATCATAATGATGAGGTGGCGGATAATTTGCTTAATCAGAACTTCGATCCTCTTGCCCCTAATCATATTTGGGCCGGAGATATTATCTACTTAAAAACAGGTGAAGACTGGATGTATTTGGCTGTTGTAATGGATTTGTACTCGCGCCGTATTGTAGGCTGGTACGTCAGCATTAGATATTAAATTGTATTATTTACCACTTTATAGCCCAAATTTGAATCCGATAGAGCGGTTATGGAAAGTAATGAATGAAAAGGTGAGAAATAATCATTTTTTTCATAATGCTAAAGAGTTTCGACAGAAAATTAATGAGTTTTTTGATGAAATTTTACCGAGCATTGGAAAATCATTAGATTCTCGAATTAATGACACTTTCCAAGTGTTCGATCCTGCATTTTCAAGTTGATTGGGTATAGAAGATAATGAGTCAGACTTTTAGGTTGTTTATGCTAAATTTTGGTTGCTGGCAAGGTTAACTGATTTTTTTAGGATTAAGGATTATCTGTCATATTGTTTTCATCAATAAGTACAGGTATCCCCACTTCAATGAGTTGAAATAATTCAATCACTTGTGAATTGCACATTCTTATACAACCATGCGAACTGGGAATACCCATTGGATTATTATCCGGACAACCATGAATATACACATAGCGACGCATGGTGTCCTGCTTTCCTAAACGATTGAAGCCTACTTCTAAGCCGCTCAGCCACATAATTCTGCTGAGGATCCAGTCCCGTCCGGGATGTTCTTTTTGTAAATTTTCAGAGCAGATCTCACCCGTTGGCCTGCGCCCGATAAAAACGCTGTTTTCCGCACAGCCTACACCAATTTTAGCGCATATTTTATGCCAGCCTCTGGGCGTACATTCACTACCCGATTGTTCACCGACACCATTTTTTGCCGTGGCAATGATTGCATCAAAGAATACCGCATTATTATCAATAAGCTGCAGGCGCTGTTCGGCTACTGAAATATGAATATAACGCTGAGTCAGTTCTTTAATATCAGATGATGTTAATGTCATTTTGAACCTTGTGCTTTTGTAGCAGGTAATAGTCGCTGAACTTGTTTTAAGGCATCATAATTACCATCAGATGACACACGATAATCATGTATGTCATCTTGAAAAAAAGCAATATTATCTTCATACCAAAGTGAAACATAGGGCAATAAACGCTGTAATTGCTCTTGTAATTCCTGATACGTATTTGCCTGCTCCGTGAGACTTTGCTGTTCGGCCTTTTCAATTAATTGATCAATAAGTGCATTATTTAAGCGAGCACGATTCGCACCTAATGGCGGCAATGAATCACTATGAAACACATAACGAAATATGTCAGGCGTACTGATACCCACCCAGGTCAGACTATAAAGCTGGAAATGACCGTTTTTTATATCACCATAAAATGTACCCCAGTCATATACCCAACCCCATTGATTTTTTAATTCATCAAAATTATTTTCACAGTCAGCACGGTCTCGATAGTGTTGCAAAATAGTGACAATATCATCTTCTAAATCAGTCACCAAAACAGAGTATTTATAAGTTCGGATATCTTCAGGGCTATCGACTAATGCAAGCTGCTATTGCAGTTGATTTGGAGTTTCAAAACCAATGATCTTATCACTGGATAAACGTCGTCTGAGAATAACTACTCGCCGCTCTTTTTCCCAACCTTGCAATTGAAGTTGATCTTCTTTAGTTTCCCATTCTTTGTTAATATAAAAGTCCACTCTCCTAACTCATGATGCTTGTATATTAGTTTTTAACGTTATTTGATTTTTTCAACTGATTAAACTAGGTTTAACGAATATCTTATCTGAAGAGGTGATCACCCGGTTCTTATTACAGAACTCGCCGCCAGATAAAATATGTAAAGCCTTAATTACGGCGGCAAACCTCTCAGGCGGCAAAGATAATATTACCGTGGTACTCGTGGGTTAACTGTTTTCTTTATCAATATGGTTCAGAAACAGGACGCTTTTTAATACGGCATGCCAATAATATTCCCAATTAACCACTGTTCTGCTAAAATCACCCCTTCATTTATTGCTCTTACCTTTCACTTTTATTATAGATAACAATACCTCATGGCCAGAAGAAGACGTAGAGCAAAATTACCCCAGGATCCAGTACAGGCAACCATTGAATCAGTTGGTCATGACGGTAAAGGGGTATGTCATATTGATGACTTGACCGTTTTTATTGATGGGGCCCTGAAAGGTGAGACAATTACGTTTATTTATACTAATAAACGTAAGAATGTGGCTGAAGGCAAGGTTCATGAGGTTCTTATTCCATCGCCATTACGCGTAGAACCACAATGTCCTCATTTTAGCATTTGTGGTGGCTGTAGTTTGCAGCATCTGGCTGAAGATCAACAAATTTTACTGAAACAGGGTGTTTTGCTGGAAAACCTGAAACGTCTGGGTAAAGCTGAACCTGAAACAGTTCTGGAGGCGCTATCCGGTCCACATTGGGGGTATCGCACAAAGGCTCGTCTGGGTGTTCGTTTTATCGTTAAAAAAGACAAAATGCTGGTGGGTTTTAGAGAAAAACACAGTAATTTTCTAGCCGAATTAGAAACCTGTAAAGTATTGCATCCTGATGTGGGCCTTCATTTACGTGATCTGGCCGATCTATTGCGTAGTCTTTCTATTTATAATCAGATACCTCAGATTGAAGTCGCCTACGGAGATGAGCAGGGTGCTTTTATTGTGCGTCATCTGGAGCCCTTTACTGATAATGATAAACAACAGTTAATGACTTATGCTGAAAAGATGAATCTTCATCTATACCTGCAGCCTAAGGGGCCTGACAGCATTACCCTATTGTATCCTGAGCAAGATGTGTTAGAGAAGGAATTCAGCCCTCTAAGTTATGCCTTGCCTGAATATAATATTCTTCATGAATTCAAACCCACTGATTTTACTCAGGTTAATATGGAGATTAATCGAAAAATGATTGATCTCGCTTTAGAGTTGCTTGAGCCTCAGCCAGAAGATAAGGTCCTGGATTTATTTTGTGGACTGGGAAATTTTACCTTGCCGCTGGCTCGAAAAGTCGCTCATGTTACTGGTGTGGAAGGCAGTTCTAAATTAGTGATTCGTGCTAAGGAAAACGCTCTTAAAAATGGTATAGGAAATGCCGATTTTTATGCCGCTGATCTGTTTGAAGACTTTTCTGGTATGAAATGGGCACAACAGAAATATGATTGTATTTTGCTTGATCCCGCTCGTAGTGGTGCTAAAGAAATTGCCGAATATCTGCCTAAGTTTGGTGCTCATACGGCGCTTTATGTATCCTGTAATCCATCAACTCTGGCTAGAGATACCGAAATTATGGTTCACCAAAATGGCTATAAACTGGTTAAAGCCGCTGTAATGGATATGTTTCCACACACTTCACATGTAGAGTCGATTGCTCTTTTTAAAAGGAAATAAAGTAATGGGTATTGAGATAGAAAGAAAATTTCTACTTATCAATGATGATTGGCGCCAGCAGGTTCATTCCAGCATACAATTCAGACAGGGCTATCTGGTCGGTTCAGATAAGTCCTCGGTACGGGTGCGTATCGAAGGTGATAAATCCAATCTGAACATCAAGGGTGCAAGGCTGGGAGTACGTCGTCAGGAATTTGAATATCCTATTCCTATGGATGATGCCAGTGAATTATTGTCAACGCTATGTGCTAAACCTCTTATTGAAAAAACTCGTCACTATATTATTGCCGGTAAACACACCTGGGAAATTGATGAGTTTGCCGGTGAGAATCAAGGCTTAATTGTGGCTGAAATTGAATTAAGTCATGAAAATGAGTCGTTTGATGCTCAGCAATGGCTGGGAGAAGAAGTCTCCGGTGATGAACGTTACTATAATTCCATCTTGATTAAAAATCCTTATAAAACTGGCGGGACTAAGCTGTGAAATCAAGGGTCGTGTGATTAAACGGATTTTATTGAGTGTTTTAATTACTGCTTTTCTTTTTAGTATATACCCATGACCTATGAAAATGCTTGATTTTCATAGAGAAAAAGATCAAAATTATCCAATGACGCAAATTACTTTCACAGCCCATGA
>JAIVER010000168.1 GCA_023864145.1 Thiohalomonas sp.
TACCGAGCATTGGAAAATCATTAGATTCTCGAATTAATGATAATTTCCAAGTGTTCGATCCTGCATTTTCAAGTTGATTGGGTATATACCTGTAGTTGGTGAAAATAATTATATGACAAACAAGAACCAAACCATTAAACAGCAATGTCCTCTGTGTGGCTCAAGCCAGACTCAACACGCTTACACCACCCGTGACATTTTGTATAATAAAGAAACATTATATGATTACTTTAATTGTAATCATTGCAAAGCTCTGTTTATTTTCCCCATGCCCAGCGAAAAAGAGATTGCCTCTTTTTACCCTGATCAATATATGGTTTATGAAGAAGTCCTACCAAAGATGGTAAGCGATATGGAAATGGCTGTTTTAAAATTAAGACATGGCTATAAGCACCTGGATCCTTCATTCATATCAGCATTATTTGCTCCTTTAGTTAGTTTGTTTAAGTACAAGTTAAATATGACTTTTATTAAAAATGGAAATATTCTTGATATTGGCTGCGGCAATGGTAAATATCTGTCTAAAATGAAAAATTTAGGATGGCAAAGTTTTGGTGTGGAATTTAATAATCTGGCTGTTAAGGCATGTCGAAAGAACCACCTTGATGTATTTCAGGGTGAATTGAAAAATGCACCTTTTGAAGCACAGGAAATGGATCTGGTCACAGCACGTCATGTGATTGAGCATATTCCTGATGTTAATAGTTTTTTTGACGAGGTTAATAAAGTACTTAAACTCGGCGCTCTTTTTCATTTACGGACACCAAATACAAGCGCACTAGGCAGAAATTTTTTTGCTGTCAACTGGTACGCAAACGATGCACCAAGACACCTGATTTTATTTTCACCCGACAATTTGACCCAAAGAGCTGAACAACATGGATTTGAAAAAGTGTGTTCTTGTACACTTAGCACTCCCAAAATAATACTCAATAGCTATGACTATAAAACAAACAATATAGGAAAGCCTTCACGTAAAAAAAGTCTCTTTCGACTACTGGCTAAGCCCTATGTTTTTCTCTCTAAACTTCTTAATCGAGGAGATGAGATTTATGCAGTCTATAGGAAAATTAAATGATTCCCGGAAAAATTGTCTTTATTTCAAAGGGAAATGAAAAGCCTTCAACACGTTACCGAGCGCGACAATTTAATAAATTATTTACACAAGATGGCTGGGATGTGGCGTATATAAGCACTGCCAGCGGCCTGTTCAATAAGATTAAGGCATTAAGACAGTGCTACTCAGCTGAAATTGTCATTGTTATTAGAAAAAATTTCAGCCTTTTCCATTTTAAAATTTTAAGGCTGGTATCCAATAAGCTAATTTATGATTTTGATGACGCAAACTTTATAAAGCCCGACGGCTCAGCATCACAGACACGCTATGCAAGTTTTAAACGGTTTATGCTCATGAGCGACCATATATGGGCAGGCAATAACTATCTGGCTCTGGAAGCTAAAAAATTTACCGAAAAAGTCAGTATAGTCCCCACCTCAATCAATCCAGAAAAATATGCTATCGAGGCTCAGAAACCTGAAAACACATTTGATCTTGTTTGGATTGGCAGTCAATCAACATCTAAATATATTAAAGAAATTATACCTGTACTGGAAAAAGCCAGTGAACAATTACCTAATCTACGACTAAAAATTATTGCTGACTTTAAAGCGAGGAGTGATAAATTTGAGATCATATCATTACCCTGGTCGAGCAGCATTGAAGGATATGAACTGGCATCATCTCATGTTGGTTTAGCACCCATGGCTGATACCCCCTGGAGCAGAGGTAAATGTGGTTTAAAAGTATTGCAATATATGACTGCCGGCTTAGCTGTTATCTCAAGTAATTCGGGGGTTAATGCAGAGATCATAAAAGATGGAATAACAGGATATTTAGCAGATTCTGATGAACAATGGATAGATGCACTGAAAAAACTCTATAAAAACAGGTCTCAGCTCAATACTATGGGGCTAAATGCCAGAGAAGACGTTAATCAACATTATTCTGTGAATGCCGTTTATCAGATAATTTCTGATGATTTGAGAAAACTATGCCCAGCGAATAGAGGCAATGATCACACAGCAACATAACATCAGGATAAAAAAAGCTATTCCCTAAAGACATTTTTATCTCCGATCAATTTTTCATGATAATATTTTTTTAGGTGCTGTATTTACTTACAGCATTCTTTAGTCACAAGAATGTCCTGCATTATCAGGTATTGTAAATCAGAACCATAAAACATATTCAACGCATCTTCAGGGGTACACACAACGGGTTCACCACGACGATTTAATGAGGTGTTTAATACCACACCATTACCGGTTAATACTTCAACCTCTTTTAGCAAGGCATAATAACGCGGGTTGACGCTTTCTTTCACCGCATGGGCTCGTGCAGTACCATCTTCATGTAGCACTTCAGGTACATGCTCTGCCCAGCCGTCATTGACTTCAAAAGTAAACGTCATAAACGGTGCAGGATGATCGGTTTTTAGCATAATCGGTGCTACAGTATCTAACATGCTGGGACAAAAAGGCCGCCAGCGTTCACGAAATTTAATTTGCTCATTGATTCGATCAGCAACACCCGGGACACTGGGACAACCTAAAATACTACGCCCACCCAATGCTCTGGGGCCAAATTCCATACGTCCCTGAAACCAGGATACTGGATTACCATCGGCTAAAATTTTGGCAATTGTTTTTGGCACTTCATTGATTTGCTCAAAATTAACAGCCTGAGCATCATCAGTCTTATAGTGTTCACAAGCACTTATACATTCTTCATTAGTAAATTCCGGGCCTAAAAAGACATGCTCCATTTTTTCCAGTTCAATACCTCTGGCAGCAATGACATAAGACGCTGCACCAATGGCAGTACCAGCATCCGAAGCTGCAGGCTGAACAAAAAGTTCTTTAACTTCATCACGGGCAATAATTTTTTGATTGAGTTTCACATTAAGTGCCGCACCACCGGCAAAGGCAATTTTTCCTGTTTCTTTGATAATATCACCCAAATAATAATCCATTAATTTCAATGAAATTTCTTCAAATAACTTTTGCATGGATGCCGCATAATCGATATAGGGATCATCAATTTCATCACCCTCTCGCTTGGGGCCTAACCAGTCAATTAATTTCTGAGAAAAGTAATAGCCCTGACCATTTTCTTTATAACGACGAGTACCGATAACATTAACCAGTTGGGTATTCACTTTAAATTCCAGACCATTACTGGTCTCTTCAAGCGCAATCAGACGAGAAAAATCATATTTATCGGGATCACCATAAGGTGCCATACCCATGACTTTAAACTCACCATCAAGCATTTCAAAGCCTAAATATTCGGTCATTGCACCATACACCCCGCCGAGTGAATCAGGATCGTAAAATTCTTTGATTTTATGGATTTTGCCGTTTTCACCATAACCAAAAAAGGTGGTGGCGTATTCACCTTTGCCGTCAATACCCATAATCGCTGTTTTTTCTTTAAAGCCACTCAGATGATAAGCACTGCTGGCATGGGCAAGATGATGCTCTAGTGATTCAAACTGAATTTTATCCCAGTTAATACCTACGGTTTCACACATGGCTTTAATATAACCAACATAGCGACGATAACGACGATTACCATTAAATAAGGCATCTAATGCGCGATCCGGTGCATACCAGTAGCGTCTGGCATAATGCCAGCGGGCCGCTGTTGACAGGTCAATTTCAGCATAGGGAACGGCAACAATATCAATTTGATCGGCGCTAATGCCGGCATAGTCCAGACAAAAACGGGTAGCTTCAAGCGGCATTTTACCTTTTGCATGTTTGTCTCTTATAAAGCGTTCTTCTTCTGCAGCAGCGACCAGTTTGCCGTCAATAAATAGTGCAGCAGATGGATCATGATTAAGAGAGCCTGATAAGCCAAGAGTGATCAGTGGCACAAAGTGTTCCTTTATTTATACGAGTGAAAGTATTCAGAGCGTTATTTTATCTGAATTAATGTGTGATTTTAGCAATTTTCTGACATAAATTATATACCCATGATCTATGAAAATGCTTGATTTTCATAGAGAAGAAGATCAAAATTATCCAATGACGCAAATTACTCTCACAGCCCATGAA
>JAIVER010000169.1 GCA_023864145.1 Thiohalomonas sp.
AGCAGCAATACTGGCACGATACATTTAGTGCTTGATGGTGCGGGTTATCACAGAGCTCAAGTTTTAAAAGATAAAGCACAACAATTAGATCTTAAATTGTATTATTTACCACCTTATAGCCCAAATTTGAATCCGATAGAGCGGTTATGGAAAATAATGAATGAAAAGGTGAGAAATAATCATTTTTTTCACAATGCTAATAGAGTTTCGACAGAAAATTAATGAGTTTTTTGATGAAAATTTACCGAGCATTGGAAAATCATTAGATTCTCGAATTAATGATAATTTCCAAGTGCTCGATCCTGCATTTTCAAGTTGATTGGGTATATTCAGCTAGATTCATGTATTGAAAGTACTGTTTGTCATAATTCTGTAATAGTGAATATTTAGAATCTGCAGGTTGCAATCTAATAAGTGATGAGATACTGCAGAACGTACACTTTACTATTTTAAAATCTATCCACTAAGAGAATATTAAGCTATAACTATTTAATGTAGTCGATTCCAGGCTACTTTTGGTCGTAACCTGCCAAAATTTCACAGACTGATAATCAGTCATTAAAAGGAGTTCTATTGATGAACAAACAAGTGTTTGCTTTTGAAGAAGCCGATGGAAAAAATAAGGTTTTATTAGGCGGTAAAGGGGCTAATCTTTGTGAAATGACGCAAATTGGTTTGAATGTACCGCCGGGCTTTGTTATCACCACTGAAACTTGTTTGGCTTATTTAGACTCTAAGAATGATTCTTTGCCTGATTCTTTGATGAGCGAAGTGAAGGAACAAATGACTGTAGTGGAAGAAAAAACAGGTAAAAAGTTCGGGGACGCCAGTGATCCCTTGCTGGTATCAGTACGCTCAGGCTCAGCGATCTCCATGCCGGGAATGATGGATACCATTTTAAACCTGGGTTTAAACAGCGAAACCCTTAAAGGTGAAATTCAACAAACAGGCGATCCGCGTTTTGCCTATGATGCCTATCGTCGTTTTATCCAACTCTTTGGTAAAGTTGCCATGGGCATTGCTGATGAGCCTTTTGATGATGCCCTGGCACAGCTTAAAGTCACAAAAGGTATCAAGGAAGACATGGGTTTGTCGGCGGATGATTTAGCGCAGCTCTCTGATGAGTTCCTGAGTATTGTCAAGCAGCAAAGCGGCCGGGTTTTTCCTGAAGATCCCTATGAACAGTTAGAAATGGCAATAAAAGCTGTTTTTGGTTCCTGGATGGGCAAACGTGCCATAGATTATCGTCGGGAGTTTAATATTACCTCTGATATGGCCAATGGCACAGCAGTTAATATTGTCACCATGGTATTTGGTAATCGTGGCGATGATTGCTTAACCGGTGTGGCATTTACCCGAAATCCTGCCTCAGGTGAAAATCGTTTGTATGGTGAATATCTGACCAATGCACAAGGAGAAGATGTTGTTGCTGGCATTAGAACCCCCAAAGCCATTGAACAAATGGCAGTCGAAATGCCTGAGCTCTACAAAGAATTAGAAGAATTACGTTCCCGACTGGAAACACACTATAGTGAAATACAGGACTTTGAATTCACCATTGAGCGTGGTGTTTTATACTGTCTGCAAACTCGCAATGGCAAAATGAATGCTGTTGCCATGGTGAGAACCTCAGTTGAAATGGAACGAGAAGGATTAATCAGTAAAAAAGAAGCCCTGTTACGTATTGATCCACAACATCTGGAGCAAATGCTTTACCCCAGACTGGATCCTGATATCCGCATTGATGCGATTGCACAAGGTTTGCCTGCTTCGCCAGGGGCGGCAAGCGGTATTGCTATTTTTGATGCCGATCGAGCGGAACAAATCGGTAAAGACGGTGCTCAGGTTATTCTGCTTAGAGAAGAAACCAAGCCCGAAGATATTCATGGTTTTTTTGCCTCTCAGGGAATTTTAACCAGCCGTGGTGGTAAAACCTCTCATGCAGCGGTTGTTGCCCGGGGTATGGGCAAACCCTGTGTAGCAGGTGCAGAAGGTATCTCTGTTGATATTAATTTAAGACAGGCCAATATCGCTGATATTGTGATTAAAGAAGGGGACTGGATAACTCTTGATGGTACCAGCGGGAATGTTTATCAGGGTAAGGTAGCGACTGTAGAAGCTGATTTTACTAATGAATTAAATACCTTATTGAGTTGGGCGGACGAAGTTGCGCAATTAAAAGTATTGGCTAATGCCGATAGCCCGGCAGATGCAGCAAAAGCCATTAAATATGGTGCGATGGGGGTTGGTCTATGCCGAACTGAGCGTATGTTTAATGATCCTGAGCGTTTGCCAATGGTCATTGAGATGATTGTCGCTGAAGATAAATTACAGCGACAACAAGCTCTGGATAGATTATTACCGATTCAGAGAGCAGACTTTAAAGGGCTCTTTGAAGTCATGTCTCCCAGGAATGTCACCATTCGTTTATTAGATCCGCCTATTCATGAATTTTTACCTTCTGAATCTCAGCTGCAAAGTGAAATTGAACAATTACAGTCTCTTCATGGTATGGCTGCTGGTGCCACGGTATTAGCTAATACAATGAGTTTCTTAGACAGCACTAGTGGACGTAGAATGACAGATAAGATCCCTTTACCACAGATGGTTGATCCCCTTTTGGTTGAAGAAGCTATAAATAAAAAACAAAGGATGCTGAAAAAAGTGCGAGCCTTGTATGAAACCAACCCAATGTTAGGTCATCGTGGTGTTCGACTGGGGATCACCTTCCCTGAGATTTATTCTATGCAGATCAGGGCTATTCTGGAAGCTGCGGCAGAATGTGTTGCCAAAGGCCTGGATGTCCGACCACAAATTATGATCCCTCAGGTGTCTACTGTAGAAGAGTTAAAATTCATTAAAGAATTTACTGATTCGATTCATGCTGAAGTAGAAAAAAGTTATAACCTTACCGTTAACTACAAATTTGGTTCGATGCTGGAAGTGGTGAGAGCCTGTATGCGTTCAGAATCACTGGCAGAAGTGGCTGAATTTTTCTCCTTTGGTACCAATGACCTGAGTCAGGCGACCTTCTCATTCTCTCGTGAAGATGCAGAGAACAAATTTCTACCGCTTTATAATGAACGCAATATTCTTCAGGATAATCCTTTTGAAGTATTGGATCGAGAAGGTGTTGGTAAATTAATGGAACTGTCAGTTAATTGGGGCAGAAGCAGTCGCAAAGGTATGTCGATTGGCATTTGTGGTGAACATGGCGGACATCCGGATTCAATCCATTTCTGTCATAACATTGGTTTAGACTATGTTTCCTGTTCAGGACCAAGAGTGCCTATTGCTCGATTGGCTGTGGCACATGCGGCTTTGAAAGGATAATGTAAGAGAGAAACAAGCGTTAAGTGTTAATAAAATTAAACACTTAACACCTAGGAGCCTGTCCGAGAATAGAAGTCGTAGCGAGGGAAAGCTCCTAGTGCTCTAAAAATTCTCAGTTAAAGTAAATAAACCCACGCGCAGATCTTTCATGCTATAAATTTCTTTATCATCAACAAACATACTCGCATCACCAATACCCATCACAAGGCGTCGGGTAATAACCCGTTTTAAATCAATTTTATAAGTTATTTTTTTAGCTGTGGGTAATACCTGCCCAGTAAATTTTACTTCACCGACCCCTAAAGCCCGACCACGACCTGGACTGCCGAGCCAACCCAGATAAAAACCGACTAACTGCCAGACGGCATCAAGACCAAGGCAACCGGGCATAACGGGATCACCTTTAAAATGGCAATCAAAAAACCATAGATCAGGATTAATATCCAGTTCAGCGATGATTTCACCCTTGCCGTGTGTGCCTCCGTCTTCATTAATCTCAACAATACGATCAATCATCAACATATTTGGCAGGGGCAATTGCGCATTTCCCGGCCCAAACAGTTCAGCACGAGCACATTGGAGTAATTCTTCTCGGTTAAATGAGCTTTGTCTGTTCATAAAAGCCTTTCTATAAATAAATTAGGTTTAAAATTATCGCCATTTTATCAGATTTTCTTAAAGCAGACATCCTTATATACCCAATCAACTTGAAAATGCAGGATCGAACACTTGGAAATTATCAATAATTCGAGAATCTAATGATTTTCCAATGCTCGGTAAAATT
>JAIVER010000170.1 GCA_023864145.1 Thiohalomonas sp.
CTTTAAGAATTCATGAAACCAGCATATTACGTCACATTAAAGACTACAAAGGCTCAGAAAAGCTAACCACTAAAAGTGGCGGCTCGTCTACTAAACTTTCTGCAGAGCAAACAGAACAATTAATTCCTCATTTAACAGACCAGACTTACCATCATCAAAAAGACATTGTTACTTATATTAAGGCTACTTGGTTAGTTGAATATACCCATGACCTATGAAAATGCTTGATTTTCATAGGTCATGGGTATATTAGTAGAAAACCTTAGGAGTTATCCGGGAATAGAAGTCGAAGCGAGTGAAAGGTGTTTATTCTCGATTGTGAAAAAACTGAAAAATTTTTCGAATACGCTTTTTATCCTTCACAGTCAGTTTCCGGCATTGAGCATAATCTTTGTAAAAAGCCAGTCGCTGTTTTTTTGATAATTCATATTTAGCTCGTTTATCCAAACAGGCCAGATCTTTTATAATACGAAATTCTAAAAACGGTTTGTACCATTTCATACCGGAGGGGCAATCAATCAGGTATATCTGAGGATAATCTGCTTTAATATCAACCATAATATTGCGCCATTTAAAGTCATTATAGGCAAATCGATGCTGGTGTAATATTCTGGCCGCTTGAGCAACCTGATGACTCACCTTCTCGAGCCAATCAGCCTGCTGTATAAGATGAGGATATTCATCGGCAATATTGGCCAGATCACTGCTATTAAGCAGCTCTTCAGTTATCAGGATACCTCTGTGAGTGATCCAGCCTTTGGTTTCCTGACCATAGGCAACCACTTTAGCAGCAGGGACATTAAGCGTCTGAAACCATAATAAATTTTCCAATTCAGTACGAATCTTACTCTGGCCCAGATAACGCTGGACTTTTTTTCGGGAAATATTGTATTTTTTCAGATAAAAGTTCTTATCTTCAATGGCAACTTTATAAACCTGACTCAGAGGACTTTTAGTAATAAATTCACCTTCATAAGAATAAGTATCATCAAAATTTTTAAACAATTTACCCAGAGTGGTTTGCTGATATTCAGGAATAATATGCCAGAATATTTCTTTTGCCATGAGTTTATTTAATAAAAAGTTGAACATGATCTTCCTGCGCTTAAATCGCATCGCCTTTACGTTGTTTCCTACGCCATAGTTTCTGTCCCTGCAGCTCAACTTTTTGCCAAAAATCACCATGCTGAGTTAGACAGTCACGCAATGAGCAATGATGATAGCCTTTCATAAAACGATAAAAATCCCGTTGTGTCATGCCGATATTCATGGCCGAGAAATAAAGACTGGCAATGTCTTTAACAATCCAGCGCTCCGGAGTGTGTTGTCGTATTTGTGCCCGATGAAGATCAATTAATGAGACTTTGAGAGACTCATGATCCAGTTGCTCTTTGTCCTGGCTCTTCTCCATAAAATCCTTGTCCAGTAAACTTTTGTTCAAAAGAAAGTGACAAATATAAAAATCCCGGTGATTAATACCATTCTCATGCATAGTGCTGCTGATATGAGCCAGTTTGCTGATAAGACTTTGTTTGAGTCTGAACTTGGGTGGTGTTTGGGGCCAGTCTGCACAAAAATCTTCCAGACTGATAGTATTAATTAAATATTCAGTAATAATAAAGGATTGTTGTTGTGCGGGATTTTTACCTTTTAGCGCATATCCGGCAATATGCATGGTATCGATATGCAGTGCTTCTAATTTCTTGATGGCCAGATATTCATTTTTGGCTCCAAGAACGGGTAAACGCAAACGAATCAGGTTTTCAATAATTTCAAACCAACCCACACCCCGGTGAATTTTAATAAAATAGCTTTTTTCATGCCCCTTATCTGACAATAAAAAGCGCAGTGTTTTGCGTGCTTCGAGCGCACGAAACACTTCTCCCTGAAGGTTTTCTGCCTCAGTAAAAGGATCTTTGTTCTGCCATTGTTGAGCAAATTCTGTGCTTAATTCTAACTGCATGCTCTGATAGTAGTAAGTTAACTTAATTAATGTGAAAGTGCTATTTTGTAGGAGCGACAATCACTGCGTGTCCCATAAAGGGATTCGCCTGAGATGCATTTAAATAACATAGGCGAATAAATTCGCCCCTACATAAAAAAGCTGCAAGTATGAAGTATAGAGTGTTTATTACTCGGAATCATCTAAATAGTGATGGTTAAAGTAAAGTTTACATGGTTTATAACAAGCTTTTTTGTCCCAGTTTTTTAAAAAACGTTGTTTATCCCGTTGCCAGCTTTTGTTAAATTGCCAGGCAAATTTATGCTGTTTCATGGCATCCAGATCCAGAAGGTAAACGTGCTCCTGATAAATCAGGAAATTATTGCCCTTGAGATCGCCATGAGTGATTTTATAATCACAAAGACGATTTAAAACAGCTATTAATTTATCTGCGACAATTTGTGTCCTGTGAGAAAACTCTTTTTCACAAAAGTAGTCCCAGCTTGTCTGTCCCGGCTGAAATTTGCAAATAAAATAACTGCAGCGTTTCCCCAATGCTGCTTGCTGTTCAATCAGTGCAACAGGCTCAGGCGTGAGAATACCCATAAATCGCAGTAAGTGCGCATTAATCCATGATTTTCTTGCTCGGGAAATTTGCCCTTTATGTTTCAATTCATAGGCTATGCCCTTGGGATTATAACGCTTCATCACATAGCGTTCATTATCCACTAATACCGACTTGACGGTACAGGTATTTCCTTGTTTTAAATATTCCGCATTGTCATCCTGAAAAAACTCCTCTGGCTGATCCAGTAATTGTTGTATGGCCGGACTGTGATATTCTCTGCGAGATAGGCTATAGCCCTGCTTTTTATGCTCAATTATTTTTTCATCATAAATCACATCCGTACATTCTCTAACCATTTTTTTAAAATACAGAGTAATACGCTGTTGCTGAAAATTTTTAATGCATTGCCAGAATTGCTCACAATCCTTTTCCTCTAATGCCAAAGCACTGATAGAGAGATACTCTTTCAATAGTGAGCAACTCACTGTCTGATTGAGATCAAAAGTCTGTGCCAGAAATAAGGCCAGGTTTTTTAAACGATTTTTTTTATTTAATGGCTCACTACTCGCTTTAACTTCCTCTCCGTCTAACGTGTATACAGAGTCTTTTTCCTTCGTTAAAGCATCAGCCAGATAAAAATTGGCATAATGTACATCCTGATGAGCTAAGCCGGCACTATGATGTTTTTCTAAAACAGTTAATAACTCTTTGAGTTTTTGTTCTCTTTTAAACTGAGAATTGTCACGCCAGAACTGTGCCAGATTTTGACCTTCAATATAGGGAAAAATAAGGTAATAAATACCTTCATCTGAAAATCCCTGAGCGATAATCTTCGGCGTCAGAATATTATTATCACTGAGTAATTTTGCCCCTGCACATTCTCTTTGCCAGTGCTTTTTTACTTTAGCACTGTGAACAAATAGTTTAACAATCACTTTTTTCTTAAAGAAGAGACCAGAAAAAACCAGACGTTTTGCCGGTACTATACGCAGTAATTCATTGCATTGAATAATTGTACCTTTAGACTTGATATGCACAGGCAAAATCATCGTATAACTGGCTTTTTGTAAAGTTTGCAGAGCAATATCGTTAACTGGTTTTATCATATGATACTTAGAAATTTGCCTTTAATTTCTTAATTGAAATAAATTCTGCTTCTCCGGTTTCAATTTTTGACTTACGTTTATCAAGAACATCTTTATGCCATTCTGGCGGAGCTGAATCTCTGCTATCAGACGTAAGAGAATCCCATAGTGCCTCCATAGTTTTCAGGCGTTCAATGCTACTCATCTTTTTTATTTCATTTGTATTCATAATTTATACTCTGCTTGGAAATGCTTGTTTTTTCGTAACTATTCAGCGTAATATTAACAAAAAGTTTGAGGAAGGGGTCGGAGTCAAATGCCTTAACAATCTTTATTTAGAAATACACGCGAATAATTACGTTTTTTGTAGGGTGGGGAATCCCCACCCTACGAAATGATGCATTTTAAAATATCACCAGTATATACCCAATCAACTTGAAAATTATCATTAATTCGAGAATCTAATGATTTTCCAATGCTCGGTAAAATTTCATCAAAAAACTCATTAAT
>JAIVER010000171.1 GCA_023864145.1 Thiohalomonas sp.
TGGCTTTGATTCTATCTCGTTCTTTTCCATTTCCAGAATGCTTATGTTGCATTTCTAGAGCTGATTTTTCATGGGCTGTGAGAGTAATTTTGCGTCATTGGATAATTTTGATCTTCTTCTCTATGAAAATCAAGCATTTTCATAGGTCATGGGTATAAACCATACTCTTGACTCATTTGAGTCACTGAAGCATGTAACCTTTGGTTTGCCAATACCTTTGCGCTAAACTCTATTTCCTGGGAACTCGTTAAATCAGTGTTGTGCAAGCCTGTCACGGATATTGCTCCTGAATAAATTGTCTGGTAATAATATCCTCTCAGAACACGGGTTTGATGACTTCCTTTTTTATTGCTGAGCTCAGAAAACTGTAAAGCGGGGTTGAGCTGTCCCAACTAACCTAATAAATTCTGGATAACAAAATAACCAACGTATTGATATCACTTGGTTTATAGAAGAAGTGTCTTTGGCATGGATGCCAAAGCCAAGCTTACATGGATGTATTTACAGCGCCTTCTGGAATAAACCAAGTGATATCAATACTCAGTGCGTACTTTTACTATGTTTCTTAAACAGAGTTCAGGTTAAATAATCCGCTTAACACTTTTTGTCCCGTAAGTGCCATCAAGCAAGTATCAAGCAGATAGATTTTTATAACGCTAGCTCAGCCCCATACCACCAAAGCCACTACCTTTGTCTTCACGAGTGTCAGTAAAGCTGACCCCCTCAAGAGATGACCCTATTGATTCAGAGGCTTCTTCATCACCCAGTTTAATCATTAAGCGCAGATCATTGGGTGAATCAGCATGGTGCAGGGCATCCTCATAGGTAATAGAGTCACTTCGATATAAGTCATAGAGAGCCTGATCAAAGGTTTGCATACCTTCTTCACGAGATTTTTTGATAACCTCTTTAAGCTTGTGGACCTCACCTCCTCGAATATAATCAGACATCAAAGGTGAGTTGATCATAATTTCTACCGCAGCTCGTCGGCCTTTACCATCGGGAGTGGGAATCAACTGCTGAGCCACAAAGGCACGCATATTCAGTGATAAATCCATTAAAAGTTGTCGTTTGCGCTCTTCAGGAAAGAAGTTAATAATTCTACCAATTGCCTGGTTAGCATTATTAGCATGCAGAGTCGCCATACATAAGTGACCTGTTTCTGCAAAGACAATAGCATGATCCATAGTTTCCCTGGTTCGAATCTCACCAATTAGAATCACATCGGGTGCCTGACGCAGAGTATTTTTTAAGGCGACTTCAAATGAATCAGTATCAATACCAACCTCGCGTTGCGTGATAATACAGCCACCATGATTATGAACAAATTCAATGGGATCTTCGATGGTAATAATATGCCCGCTGCCATTTTGATTGCGATAAGCAATCATAGAGGCTAATGAAGTTGATTTACCGGAGCCTGTTGCACCGACAAAGATAATCAGGCCTCGCTTAGTCATAGCTAAATCTTTAACAATTTCCGGCAGTTTCAAATCTTTATAGGTTGGAATGCTAGTTTCAATCCGGCGTAACACCATACCGACCTGATTGCGCTGCATAAAGGCACTGACACGAAAACGGCCTACGCCTAAACGACTAATGGCAAAGTTACATTCATGATCTTCTTCAAATTGTGCACGTAACTTATCACTCATGATACCGGTCACAATCTGATGTGCCTGAGTTGAATTCAATGATTTTTTTGTTACAGGAGATATCTTGCCATTCACTTTCATGGATGGGGGTGTTCCTACTGTAATAAATAAATCAGATGCTTTTTTATGCACCATCAATTTTAATAATGAATCAAAATCCATCTGTTTTTTACCTTTAAATTATAAAAAATCATCTTTATTGGCTGCATAGGAAATTGCATCAGCCTTGCTGATCATACCCTGACCTAATAGTATCTTAAGATTTTGATCCAGAGTCTGCATACCAATATTCTGTCCGGTTTGAATGGCTGAATACATTTGTGCAACTTTACCTTCACGGATCAAATTTCGAATCGCCGGCGTGCCAATCATAATTTCATGAGCAGCAATACGCCCGCCGCCATTTTTTTTCATCAAAGTCTGGGAAATCACCGCCCGCAATGATTCTGATAACATGGCACGTACCATGTCTTTTTCTGCCGCGGGAAAGACATCAATAATACGGTCAATGGTTTTTGCCGCGGAGCTGGTGTGTAGTGTAGCAAAAACCAGGTGTCCTGTTTCTGCTGCAGTTAAGGCCAGTCGAATGGTTTTCAGATCACGTAATTCCCCCACCAGAATAATATCCGGGTCTTCACGTAGTGCCGAACGCAGCGCCTCATTAAAGCCCAGTGTATCCCGGTGCACCTCACGCTGATTAACCAGACATTTTTTACTTTCGTGCACAAATTCGATGGGATCTTCTACCGTCAAAATATGTTCGTAAATCGTGTCATTTAAGTGATCCATCATAGCCGCTAAGGTAGTGGATTTACCTGAACCCGTAGGCCCCGTCACCAAAATAATGCCGCGCTTATTTTCACAAATATCTTTAAATATCGCCGGAGCTCCAAGCTCTTCAAGAGACAAAACATTGGAAGGAATGGTACGAAAAACAGCACCAGCACCACGATTCTGATTAAAGGCATTGACCCTGAAGCGAGCCAGACCGGGTACTTCAAATGAAAAATCGGTTTCCAGGAACTCTTTAAAGTCCTTACGCTGTTTATCATTCATAATATCATACACCATATCGTGCACTTCACGGTGTTCTAATGGCGCCACATTAACTCGCCTGATATCACCATCTACCCGTATCATAGGGGGAAGTCCAGCTGATAGATGTAAATCCGAGGCATTATTCTTTGCACTAAAGGCAAGCAGTTCTGTTATATCCATGATTTTTCACTATTCAATGTTAAAGTGCCTTTTAAAAAACATTTAAAAGGCATACTTGTTATAATTATCGCATGAGTGAATAAAAATTCTATTATTCACTCATGTACAGGATAAGGCAGAGTAATAGATAAATCTCAACTCTGCCTCACAAACTCAAATAAAGTGATGAGTTTATGATAATTTTTTAGTTGAACCAACGATTAACATTCAGTATAGACCAAAATGAGCAATACAAGAAACCGATTCGTTCACATAAATCAGCGTATTGAACAAGCATTTACTCAGAGTGGACGTTCTACAGGCAATCCAGTGACTCTACTTGCTGTCAGTAAACATCATTCTTTAAAAAAAATTCACGCACTCTATGAGTTGGGTCAAAGAGATTTTGGTGAGAGCTATCTTCAGGAAGCACTGACAAAAATCAATGCCTCAAGTGATTCAGATATTATCTGGCACTTTATTGGTCCCATACAATCAAACAAAACCAAAGAGATTGCACAAAATTTTCAATGGGTGGACTCAGTTGATCGACTCAAGATTGCCCGCAGGTTAAGCGCACAATATTCAGATAAGGCATTGCCTTTAAATATTTGTCTGCAAATAAATATCAGTCAGGAAACACAGAAATCAGGCTTTTCCAGTAGTGAAATTTTTTCCATTATAGAAGAAATTATTGATTTACCCCATTTAGCCATTCGGGGACTTATGGCAATTCCTAAGCCAACAGATAATGTGACTCAGCAAAAAAAGGCCTTTCATGAGTTAAATGAACTCATGCAGCAACTCAATAAACAATTCAAGCTCAACATGGATACCCTTTCAATGGGAATGTCCAATGATTTAGAATCTGCTATTATTGAAGGAGCTACCATCATTCGAGTAGGCACTTCTCTTTTTGGCCCCAGAGAATACTAAGATCTTTATTAATCTCCTTAAAACTAAGCTATAATTACTAGGAGCCTGTCCGAGAATAGAAGTCGTAGCGAGGGAAAGCTGTTTTGAGTCAGATTTTCCTATCATTTGAAGCCAATAGTTGTTCTATATATACCCCTGACCTATGAAAATGCTTGATTTTCATAGAGAAGAAGATCAAAATTATCCAATGACGCAAATTACTCTCACGCCCATAAAAAATCAGCTTTAGAAATGCAACATAAGCATTCTGGAAATGGAAAAGAACGAGATAGAATCAAAGCCATCCTACTTTGCTCTGAAGGCTGGAAGGTTCCCAT
>JAIVER010000172.1 GCA_023864145.1 Thiohalomonas sp.
TACCGAGCATTGGAAAATCATTAGATTCTCGAATTAATGATAATTTCCAAGTGTTCGATCCTGCATTTTCAAGTTGATTGGGTATATGATTGAATCCATGGTCACTGCAATTGTACACAATATCGCTGATGAGTTAGCTGATGTTGAACCTTCAACTGAAGCTACATGGAATGCTATCTGTCTGGCAGATATGGGTAATACTGGTGCCGCTTTCGTTGCTATCCCGCAAATCCAACCACGTAACCTTGCCTGGATTAAGAAAGGTAAGTGGCTGGATCTGGCTAAGATCGGTTTTGAAAAGTACTTTATTCGTAAGATGAAATCAGGTTCAAGCGAACCTATTTATGAAAAATATTTATTAAAAGCATTAGGTATCAATCGTCTAAAATAGGATGATAGCATTTAGTGCTAAGAGTTCAGGGCTCAGAAAATCAAAAAAAAGGTAACTACTCAGCGTGTTATTTACAAAAAGTCTGTGGTTGATTATTTTTCTGACTTTGATTGTTTGTGCGTAGCGAGTTTTCAAAGTTATAAAAATAAGTGACCATGGCCTTAACAAACGTTATTTAGAAATACACGCTGAGTAGTTACAGAAAAAGTACATATATTCCTGCTGCTTTCTCTCCCTTTCTGAACGCTCAGCACTTAAAGCTGAACACTAATTTTAATCACTAATCCGATACACCTCAATCACATTAGGCAACTGTGTAATTCGATTAAGTGCCCGACTCAATTGTGCTATTCCTGCTATCTCTAATGATAACCTCATCCTCACTGAACAATCTGATTTATTTGTTGAAGTATTCACACCTAATAGATTAATTTCTAAATTTGCCAAAATTGATGTGATGTCACGTAATAAACCTTGTCGATCCATTGCAATTAATTCTATCGTCACGGCATAACACTGATTGATTTCATGATTCCAGTCAACTTCTGTTAAGCGCTCACTATTTTCTTCTAATGCATGTTGTACATTATGGCAATCGCTGCGATGTATAATAATCCCTCTATTTTTGGTTATAAAGCCTACAATAGAATCACCAGGAATAGGCTTACAACATTGCGCAATTTGCGTAAGCAGATTGTCTACACCATAAATGGTTACATCGCCTGAACCTTGAGGTAATAATTCAATAGTTTGCCGAACCGGCTCTTCCCTTTGATCTTTATGTTTATCACTATGACCACCCAGCTCCTGAATAGATGAAGCAATTTGACCTGTGGTAATTTCACCTCGCCCAATTTCAGCAAATAAATGATCAGTTTTATCAAAATGAAAATAATGTGCCAGTTTTTCATGAGAGATATTGGAAATACCCAGCCGATGCAATTCTTTTTCCAGGAGCTCACGACCAGCTAGTAAGTTTTGCTCAAGATTCTGTTGTTTAAACCAATGTCTCACCTTAGCTCTGGCTCTGGAAGTTTTTAAATAGCCTAATTGTGGATTTAACCAGTCTCTACTCGCTGAACCATTTTTTGTGGTTAATATATGAACCTGCTCACCACTTTTTAACTCATAAGTTAAGGGAACCATTTTGCCATTCACTTTTGCCCCTCGACAACGAGCTCCAACTTCCGTATGAACATAAAAAGCAAAATCAAGAGGCGTTGCCCCCTGCGGCATATCAATAATTTCACCTTCAGGAGTCATCACATAAACACGATCCTGAAACACTTCAGATTTGAAGCGTTCAATAAAATCCCCGGCATTTTTTTCTTCATCTTTCCATTCTAATAATTGACGCAGCCAGGCAATTTTTTGTTCATAATGACCGCTTTGTTTGCCTCCTTCTTTGTATCGCCAATGTGCGGCCACACCATATTCTGCATGTTTATGCATTTCATAGGTACGAATCTGTATTTCCAGTGTTTTACCTTGAGGGCCGACAACAGCAGTATGAATTGATTGATAGTTATTTTCTTTTGGTGTGGCAATATAATCGTCAAATTCATAAGGTATATGACGCCAGATAGTATGCACAACGCCCAGAGCATGGTAACAATCCTTTAACTTGTCAACATGAATTCTGACCGCACGTAAGTCATAAAGCTGATGAAAGGCCAGATTTTTACGCTGCATTTTTTTCCAAATACTATAAATGTGTTTGGAACGTCCTGTCACTTCAGCTTCAATATGGTTTTTAGTTAAATTTTTCTGAATAATATGGACGACTTCATCAATATATTTATCTCTGTCAACTTTACGTTCAGCCAGATATCTGGCAATTTTTTTATAATTGCATTCATCAAGAAAACGAAAAGCCAAATCTTCAAGCTCCCATTTCAACTGCCAGATACCCAGACGATTGGCTAAGGGCGCATAAATTTCGGCAGTTTCACTGGCAATAATTTTTTGTTTTTTTGCTGATAGTGAACCCAGAGTACGCATATTATGCAGTCGATCTGCTAATTTGATCATAACCACACGCACATCTTCAGCCATTGCCAATAATAATTTACGAAGATTTTCTGCTTTTAAGCCTTCTTTTTTTATCGTGCCGTGAATATCTGGTTTTAAATTGGCAAAGACTTTCATTTTTGTAACGCTATCAACCAGAGTCGCCACTTCCTTGCCGAATTTTTTTTCTAATTTAGTCAGTGAGATATCAGTATCTTCCACAACATCATGCAGAAGAGCTGCCATTAAGGGTGGCGTATCAAGATTGAGAGAAAGAAGAATTTCTGCTACAGAAATAACATGAAAGACATAAGGCTCGCCAGAGGCTCTTATTTGCCCCTTATGTACTTTGTTTGCAAATTCAAAGGCTTTATAGACGGAGTCGAGATCAACATGTTTATGATGTTTTTTAATTTTTTTTGCTAAAGCATTAAAACGCTCCTGAGGAGTATCTTGATTATCAGCAATTGCTTCGACATAAACCATATTTATTTACTTGTTATCAAAATAGAAAAATCCATATATATTACCAGGATAGACAATATAGTTCTAAGATCCATTAAAAATCCAGCTTAAATCTATCATTGCAAATAATCAACGAAGTTTTTCTAATTCAGTTTAACTATTTATGACTTATTTTTAAGTAATAAAATAATTTTAATGACTAATAAGATAATTGGCGCACTATGCATAAGCAGATCAAAAATATCTAATGGTTTTACTAATGTGCCGAACAACAGCATATTAATTTTTTCAATTAAATGCGGTTCACCGCCAATGGGTGCAGTACCCAATAATACCGCCATTATGATTAACAATGGAAAGGATAAATTGTCTAAAAGTCGAGTCATATTATTAATTCATTATTTTCTAATTAAAATTTGAGTTTAGTAGATTTTTAATTTAAATACTATATTTAATCTGATATATATCAATTATCATGTATAATTCAAGTATGAAAAATATAAGATTATTCCAAGTTCTGTTTATTACGTTATTTCATTTATTCTTCTGGAACAGCACTTATGCAGAAAATAATGAGCCTGATGACAATATCACTCTATCTGAACTCTCATTAGCAACAGCTCAATATGTTGATACTCCCTATTCCTCTGAGCAGAAGGTTTTATTTGAATTTTTTCTCGATGAGCCGGCAAAAATCAATGCCGCATTGTATTGGCTTCGCTCTTATATGAATACCTTAATTGATGAACCTTATTCACTTGCACCTGAATTTATGCATGTTATTGTTCTTATTCATGGTACTGAAATTGTCACTCTGGCTAAAAAAAATTATGCCCAATACAAAACTGCAGTGCAAAGAATGCGTTATTATGAGGAGTTAGGTGTTGAGTTTCGAGTCTGTGGTGATGGCGCTAGTGACTATGGCTATACAGCAAAAGACTTTCATGGTTTTGTAAAAATCATTCCTTCAGCTATTGTTGAACTCGCTCATTGGCAAACACAAGGCTATGCTGTTATTCGTCCTTTGGTTTTTGAAAAAAAACACTCTATTGATGAAATACGATAAATTCTAAAGCGTTCACACACCGTTCATGCAGCAGCAACTATAATAAGTACCCAATCAACTTGAAAATGTAAGATCGAACACTTGGAAATTATCATTAATTCGAGAATCTAATGATTTTCCAATGCTCGGTAAAATTTC
>JAIVER010000173.1 GCA_023864145.1 Thiohalomonas sp.
TTACCGAGCATTGGAAAATCCTTAGATTCTCGAATTAATGATAATTTCCAAGTGTTCGATCCTGCATTTTCAAGTTGATTGGGTATACATTTTCAAGTTGATTGGGTATAGCAAAGGCCAGAAGAAACTGCCTGTTTATAAAATGCCGCATCTGGAAGGCTGGACTATCGCCAATAATCATGATTTTCTTCCTGCCGTTGGTTTACATGAAGTACTGGTTGTTGATACCAAAACCTGGAAGGAAGTCACGCGCATCAAAGTGCATACTCAGGCAGTATTTCCCATGGCCAGTTCGGATGATCGCCAGATTTGGGTTAATTTTGCATTCCCAGATAATAAGACCCTTCAGGTTATTGACTCTGAATCGTTCAAGATTATAAAACAGTTGCAGCCCGGTAAAGGTATATTGCATATGGAATTTACTCCCAGAAGTGAACATGTCTGGGTACCTGTCAGAGATAATCATGAAATTATTATCTCTGACACACAAACATTAGAAGAAATAAAGCGCTTAGCGGCCAAAAAACCCAGAGGCATTTTCTTCACTTCCCGTGCTCATCGCATAGGACTGTACTAAAACAAATAGTAAAAGATAATAATCAGGTATTAACTCGATGCTTACAGAACTTGAAAAACAATTACTCAATGATTACCAGCAAGGTATGCCTCTGGTCTCTGAACCCTATTCTGAGATAGCCAGAGAATTAAAGCAAAAAGGTTTTTCAGTCAGTGAAAATGATATCATTAACAGCCTTAGTTCATTAAAAGAACGAGGTATGGTCAGTCGTGTTGGTCCTGTATTCAAACCACAAAAAGTGGGTGACAGTACCCTTGCAACTATTGCTGTGCCTGATAAACGAATGGAAGAAGTCGCACAAATTGTTAATCACTTTTCACAGGTAAATCACAATTATAAACGTGAACACCATTTTAACTTATGGTTTGTGGTCACCGCCAGTTCTCAGGAAGAAGTAGAACAAGTACTTGAAGATATAGAACAACAAACGGGTTTGAGTGTAATGAACTTACCCATGGAGCAGGATTATCATATTGATTTGGGATTTCCGCTCTGGTGCTAAAGAAAAAGGTGCTAAATAAATATACTTGTAACACCTCGAAAATGTTAGAGTTAAGATTGAACTAAACAGGCAGTATAAAATGACATTAGAACTACTAGATCAGCAGCTTATCGCAAGCATTCAAGATGGACTGGAACTAACCAGTAAACCCTTTGCAAGCATTGCGGCTCAACTGGGCATTTCTGAACAAAAAGTTATCCATCGCCTGAAAGAACTCAAAGACAACGACACTATTAAACGCCTTGGTGTCGTAGTACGACATCGTGAATTGGGTTTCAAAGCCAATGCTATGGTTGTCTGGGACGTTCCCGATGAATCGGTTGCTGAAATCGCGCAACGTATTGCTTCTTTTGATTGTGTGAGACTTTGCTATCAACGTCCACGTCGTTTACCTGAATGGTCCTATAATCTTTTTTCTATGATTCATGGCAAAGATCGTGAGTCTGTTTTGCAACGATTAGCTGATCTGGTCGAACTGCTGGAATTACAGGATATTAATCACAGCCCTTTATTCAGCACAAAATGTTTTAAACAACGTGGTGCTCGTTATATTAATCCTGATAAAATTATTTCCAGCTCAATTTCACCTTTATCCCTACTCCCTAACAAACAAAAAGTATCTTCATCCACCTCAGAAGAATTTGTATTGCCCATAGTAAAAAATCATGCCTATGGATGATCTTGATCGACAGATCATCAATACTTTACAGGGTAATTTTCCTATTGAAGATCATCCATATCAAATTATTGCCGAACAACTTGGTATGAGTGAGGATGATCTTCTTACTCGTCTTGGAATATTATTAGAAGACAAAACTCTCATTCGTTTCGGCCCAATGTATGACATTCAAAAATTGGGCGGCAGCTTCAGCCTTTGTGCTATTCGTGTACCCTCAGAGCGTTTCGAAGAAGTGACCAGAATCGTTAACTCATTTCTTGAAGTAGCACATAATTATGAGCGTGACCATGAGTTTAATATGTGGTATGTTCTAGCAACTGAATCGTTAGCCCAAATCGATATCACCAATCAGGCAATTGCAAAGAAAACTGGGCTTAAAGTTTATAATATGCCGAAATTACAGGAATTCTTTGTCGGCCTTCATTTTGAAGCCTGAGTTGAAATATAGAGTTGGAACCAGTAATGAAACAAAAGCTGAAAATTAGAATACAGACAATTTAATCTTTATGGATGAACTGGACAGAAAAATTATTACTGCAACTCAATCCGGCCTGCCTTTGGTCAAAGAGCTCTACCAGGCTATTGCCCAACAACTTAATATTGAACCTGATTTATTAAAACAGCGTATGAAAAAAATGCTGAAAAGCGGTCAAATACGTCGTATTGGTGCAGTTCCAAACCATTATAAACTCGGCTATAAAGCCAATGCTATGTCCGTATGGAATGTGCCTGATGACATGATCACTAAGTTAGGCAATCAATTAGGCGCTCTATCATTTGTCAGCCATTGTTATGAAAGGCCTCGTTTTTTACCTGATTGGCCGTATAATCTCTTTGCCATGATACATGGTAAAAGCAAACAGGAAGTGTCAGAAAAAGTCCAGCAGGTTGTCACATTATTAGGTAATCATTGCGCCGGATATGAACTGCTTTATAGTAAGCAGATTTTAAAGAAAACAGGTTTACGCCTTAAAAAAGTTTAAAAGATAATTCAAAATAATTACCTAAAAAGCACTCAAACATGTTCAGAATATCTCAATATCTTAATGAAGTCATCAATCCAACACCACTTGCTGTAAAACGAAATCCTCCAGGTCCAGTGGTTATCTGGAATCTGATCCGACGCTGTAATCTCAGTTGTAAACATTGTTATTGCATTTCTGCTGACACCCACTTTAAAGGTGAGTTATCAACCAATGAAGTGTTTACCGTAATGGATAATTTAAAAGCCTTTGGTGTTCCCGTACTCATTCTTTCTGGTGGTGAACCGCTATTAAGAGATGATATTTTTGAAATTTCAAAACATGCAAAAAACATGGGCTTTTATGTCGGCTTGTCAACCAATGGTACCTTAATCACTGAAGATAACATTCAGCAAATTGCCGCAATGAATTATAATTATGTCGGCATCAGCATTGATGGTGTTGAAGCCACTCATGATGTATTTCGACGTAAAGAAGGTGCCTATAAAGAATCGCTCAAGGGTATCAGACTGTGTAAAGAACAGGGTATCAAGGTAGGCTTGCGCTTTACCCTCACTCAGGATAATGCCGATGAACTCCCTGCCCTGTTACAACTGATGGAAGATGAAGGTGTTGATAAATTTTATCTCTCACATCTAAACTACGCAGGACGGGGTAATAAAAACAGAAAAGATGATGTTTACCATATAGCAACACGCAAAGCACTGGATTTTCTCTTTGAACATTGTATCAAAGAAATTCAGCAGGGTATTCAGCGTGAGTATGTGACGGGCAACAATGATGCCGATGCCCTGTATCTTTACCACTGGGTCAAAGAATATTATCCTGAACAAGCTGTAGCCATCAAGGCTCGTCTTGATCAATGGGGCGGTAATTCATCCGGCGTCAATATCGCCAACATCGATAATCTGGGTAAAGTGCACCCCGATACTATGTGGTGGAATTATTCTTTAGGCAATGTAAAAGATCGCCCTTTCTCAGAAATCTGGAATGATACCTCTGATCCATTAATGGCCGGCTTAAAACAGAGTCCACGTCCCGTTGAAGGACGTTGCGCTCAATGCCGGTATTTAAAAATTTGCAATGGTAATACCCGCGTACGAGCCTGGCAAACCACCGACAATTTCTGGGCAGAAGATCCAGCTTGTTATCTGAGCGATGAAGAAATTGTATTACCTCGAATAATTCCTGAAGGCAATAGCCAGCACTAGCATCTATACCCATGACCTATGAAAATGCTTGATTTTCATAGAGAAGAAGATCAAAATTATTCAATGACGCAAATTACTCTCACAGCCCATGAAAA
>JAIVER010000174.1 GCA_023864145.1 Thiohalomonas sp.
TCATGGGCTGTGAGAGTAATTTGCGTCATTGGATAATTTTGATCTTCTTCTCTATGAAAATCAAGCATTTTTATAGGTCATGGGTATATACCCCTAAGTTTACTCTAAATAGAGTCCATCCGTTAATTGCTATTTTAAGCGAATGCTCTCGTAGAAAAGAGCACCCATACAGAAAAAATCAGCCAATACTTCAATAAGTTATTAAAGCTGAATTGCAGGACGCTAATCAACTAATTCTACCATTTTATAGATATTGGCTACAGCACGCTGTTTGCCAGTGCCTTCAATAATATCAGAGACTTTATCCGGCATGCTGAAAATATCGCTATTGCGCATATAATGCAGGGCATTGTCCTGCCATTGCTGCCAGTGTTCGGAAGTCAGCATATCCAGTAAGACGTTATTATATTCTGTTTGTTGAAAAGGCTCTGACAGTAGTTTACCAGCCTGAGCTTTTTCAATATGAAAAGCATAACCACAAACGCCGCTGATCACTTGCGGGATGCCGGCAGCGATGCCTTCTAATAATACGGTTCCGGTATTTTCATGACGTGCCGGATGCATAAATAAGTCACTGGCTAGAAGCAGCTGCGGCACATCGTCTCTTGCACCGGGCAGATGTACCTGATTTTCGATACCCAGTTTTTTAGCCTGCGCCTTATATTTTTTTAGTTTATCTTCACCAGCCACCAGTAAATACGTTTTGCTTCTTAACGGCTCCGGCAAACTGGCTAACGCCTCTATTGCCCGATCAACCCCCTTACGTTTATAGCCCGTACCAATCATCAGCAATAATTTATCATTTTTTTTTAATGACAGGCTGTCACGAACTCTGCTACGGATTTCATCAGCATTATCAGGTCTGATGCGAGAGCGATCCACTCCCGGCGGTAGTGAGTGAAAACGTTCAGCGGGGGTGTGGTAAATAGTTTTAAAATTTTCCATCTGTATATCAGAAATAAAAAGCAGTTCGACATTTTTATCCTGTGCAAATACAGATTCTTCCATACTTTGAAAAACTTTATAACGCTTGCCTAAACGATAGAGTTTACCATGCTGTTCTCGTACTTTGGCTTCATAACAAGGATCTGCCGCATAATATAAATCGAGATCTTTCATTTTATTAAAGCCGACAACCAGATCAAATCGTTCTTCTTTATTTAATACATCTTTGTTTATTAAGAGCTGAGAAAATTTATTGGAAAAATTACTGATACGCTGGTGGTTACTAATGCCTTTAACAGGAATTAAAGTAAGATTAAAACCCTCAGGCAGATCACCTTCCCAGATAAAACTATATACGAATATTTCATGTCCGCGCGATTGACATATTTTTGCAATGCGTAAAAAATCCCGTTCCAGACCGCCATAAGGAAAGTATTTAAAAAGTACAAAGGCTAGTTTCATTGTTTATTTCAGCACTTTTATTTAAGAAGCGTATTTAAAGAAGTCATTACCCGCTCCGCTGTAATATCAGTATAACACTCCGGGTTAATATTATTTTTTGTTTTATCACAGCGCTTCCTAAAGCAGGGTGCACACTCATAATCACCCTGTAAATGCACCTGGTTATTACCATAAGTGCCGGTTAATCCCGGACTGGTTGGGCCATAGAGAGCAATTGTCGGCTTATCTAATGCGGCGGCTAAGTGAGCCAGCCCGGTATCAACGGCAACAACAGCATCAGCAGTCACCATTTTTTGTACTAATTCATTAAGATTCAGTTTATCCAGCACGACAACCTGCTGTGACCGTTTACATTGCTGTTTTATAGTTAACGCTCTTTGGCGTTCTACCTCATTACCCCATGGAAGCAGGATATTATGACCCTGAGCGATCACTTGATCGGCTAATTCAAGCCAGTATTGCTGCGGCCAGTGTTTTGTGTCCCAGGTTGTACCATGTAAAAAAAGAATTGAGCGCGAAGCGTTATTATTCACTTCTGATGAGGATTTTATACTTTCTTGTATACCATAGTCCAGCGGCAGATCATTGAGCGAATACCCCAGACTTTGAGCAAATAATTGTCTGACTCGTTCCACAGCATGTTGTTGTTTGGCAATGGCCTGCGGATGCTGGTAAAAACGTGCTGCCAAGGGTTCACGAGCAGATTGTTTATCCAGACCATAAGTTTTGCCTCGGGCAAAATGAATCAGCAAAGCACTTTTCAGCAAGGCCTGAGCATCGATGACATAATCATAGTGTTCTTGCTGTAATTGTTGTTTGAAGCGTTGCCACTCTCCATTTTTCCTGCCACTAAAAACGCCGCTAAAAAAAGTCTTAAAAATCTGTTTTCGCCAGCGTCTGAGCGCCACAGGAATAATGTTTCTAACCGCTGGGTGCCAGGCTGGAATTTCTACAAAATTCTCTTCCACAAGCCAGTCAAATTGTATCTCGCCAAGAACTGTTTGCGCATCAGTCAGTGCCGGTAAAGTATGTATCAGATCACCCAGAGAGCATGTTTTGATAATTAATACTTTTATCACTCGTTCTCCCCAGGCAAAGATAATCTGTCTTTATGCATATGACATAAGGCATCTATAACCATTTCAGGCGTGAGATTTTCCAGACAATTTGTATGCCCCAGTGGACACACTCGTTTAAAACAGGGACTGCAATCCAGATTTAAACTGACCATAGCGCTATTATTACCCAAAGGCGGTGTAAATCCCGGATCGCTGGAACCATAAACACCCACCACCGGCACACCTAAAGCAGCTCCCATATGCATCAGGCCTGAATCATTACTCACCACGGTTTTACTGACCGACATCAGGTCAATTGCTTCTGCCAGTTGTGGCTGAGCACAGAGATTAACAGCCTGATGAGCCAATAGCTGCGTGATCTCTTCACCAATGCTATGATCTTTTTGTGAGCCGAAAATCCATACCTGCCAGCCTTGCTCAATTTTTTCTTTTGCCAAAGCCGCATAATGCCGGGCAGGCCATTGTTTAGCCGGACCATATTCAGCACCGGGACATAAGGCCAGAACAGGCTGTTCAGTAGTTAAGTGAAACTTATTTAAAGCCGCGCTCACTTTATCTGCATTCACCTTTAAAGCAGGTACGGGAATATTGTTTATGTCAATAATCTGCCTGTCAAACATACGCTCTTTGGCATAAGCCAGAGCGACAAAGCGCTGTACGGTCATCGTTAAAACAGATTTATCTAGTTTGCGAATATCATTGAGTAAACCATAACGTAGCTCACCCACATAGCCTGTGCGTTTTGCAATGGATGCCCAGAAAGGAACTAATGCTGATTTGAGAGAATTGGATAATAATATGGCCTGATCATAGTGTTTTTCTCGCAGTGACTGACCTAGTTGATAGCGTTGTTTTAGTTGTAATTGAGCATGTCCTAACGGCATATCAAGTACTTCAGACACCTGCGCCATAGGTTCCAGCAGAGCATTGCTCCAGGCAGGTGCCATCACATCAATTTGCAGTGCGGGGGTTTGCTGTTTAAGCACCATAAACAGACTTTGTGCCATTACCATATCACCAACCCAGGAAGGGCCGATGATCAGACATCTTTTTTTTGCTTCTGCACTTGATTCTGTGCCTGGCTCAGTGCTTAAATCTATATCCAGCTCAGGGCTGTACGGCTTGCTCAAGTTCACTCTTTGAGTAAATACTCAGCACCGCAATAAGGACATTTTGCCATACCGCCATTTTCTTTAATGGGCAGATAAACCTTAGGATGTGAATTCCACTGACTGGTGCCGGGCATAGGGCAATGAGCAGGCAGTTGTGATTCTGTCAGTTCATAACGGTTGCTGGTATTGGGTGTCAATTGCTCTTCTGCTTGTGCCATAGCGTTTCCTTATACTTATTACTTAAACCTTGTTTAGGAAGGGGGTCGGAGTCAAATGGTTTAAAGCATGAGCTTTAACTATTAATTTCAGACTTTTTGCCATATGACTCCGACCCCGCATATACCCAATCAACTTGAAAATGCAGGATCGAACACTTGAAAATTATCATTAATTCGAGAATCTAATGATTTTCCAATGCTCGGTAAAAT
>JAIVER010000175.1 GCA_023864145.1 Thiohalomonas sp.
GTTTTAAAAGATAAAGCACAACAATTAGATATTAAATTGTATTATTTACCACCTTATAGCCCAAATTTGAATCCGATAGAGCGGTTATGGGAAGTAATGAATGAAAAGGTGGGAAATAATCATTTTTTTCACAATCCTAAAGAGTTTCGACAGAAAATTAATGAGTTTTTTGATGAAATTTTACCAAGCATTGGAAAATCCTTAGATTCTCGAATTAATGATAATTTCCAAGTGTTCGATCCTGCATTTTCAAGTTGATTGGCTATAATTCATTGTCAGAACTTGGTTCAGCCTGAACAATACCGGCTATTGCCACTGAAGTGAAGAGAACAGATGTTAATAATGTTTTCATGATAATAGTTCCTTTTTAATTTTTCTTAATATTTTTATTAAGTATGTGTTTATTTTAAAGGAATTATTTTTTTAATCTGTTCGTATCGATACGTGAATTATTACGGCTTATACGTAATAAGAATTAAATATATTGTTAGTTGGCAGTCGTTAATTCCTTATAAGTACTGGCAAAGGCTGCAATGGCTTTATCTAAATCTTCTTTTGTGTGAGCAGCTGAAATTTGTGTACGGATCCTCGCTTTGCCTTTTGGTACCACAGGAAAGAAGAAGCCTATAGCATAAATACCGTGCTCCAGTAATTTTTGTGACATTTTTTGTGCTAATACTGCATCACCTAACATAACAGGCACTATGGGGTGATCACCAGGGGCAATATCAAAACCAGCATGTTTCATTCCGGCACGAAAATAACGTGTGTTTTCTTCCAGACGATCACGCAGTTCTGTTGAAACGCTCAGCATTTCAAGTACTTTGAGTGTGGCTCCACAAATTGCCGGAGCCAGAGTGTTTGAAAAGAGGTAAGGGCGAGATCGTTGACGCAGCATATCTATGATTTCTTTTCGACCTGAGGTGTAACCGCCTGAGGCACCGCCTAAAGCTTTACCAAATGTACCAGTAATTATATCCACACGATCCATTAGGCCATGATATTCATGTATGCCTCGGCCGGTTTTGCCCATAAAACCCACAGCATGAGAATCATCATGATGTACCATGGCATCATATTTATCGGCCAGATCACAGATTTTATCCAATTGTGCCACAGTACCATCCATGGAAAATACACCATCAGTGGTAATCAAAATTCTTCGGGCACTTGCTGCTTTGGGCTCTTTTAATTTAACTTCAAGATCGGACATATCATTATTTTTATAACGATAACGAGCTGCTTTACATAAACGTACACCATCAATAATTGAGGCATGGTTTAATTCGTCAGAAATAATAGCATCTTCTTTGGATAAAATTGTCTCAAATAACCCGGTATTAGCATCAAAACAGGCAGCATATAAAATGGTGTCTTCCATACCAAGAAAATGGCTTACTTTGTCTTCCAGGGTTTTATGAATTGTCTGTGTGCCGCAGATAAAACGTACGGAAGAAAGTCCAAAGCCCCATTGATCATAACTGTCTTTTGCTGCTTGAATGACTTCAGGATTGTTTGCTAAACCCAGATAATTATTAGCACACATATTGATAACCTCACTGCCGTCAGCAAGAGTGATATCATTTTTTTGCTCCGAGGCGATGACTCGTTCAGTTTTCCATAAACCAGCAGCTTTTATTTCAGCTAAATCTTTGGCCAGACTTTCTTTTGCACTTTTGAAGCTCATAATATGATCCTATTGTAGAATATATAGCAAAAAACTTTTTAGTAACTATTTATCTTATCCCAGCTTAGAATAACCTTACCTGAGTGACCGGTACGCATGACATCAAAGCCTTTTTGGAAGTCAGTATAGTGGTATCGGTGAGTAATAACTTTCTCTAATGGAATAGCACTTTGTACCATCATGGTACCTTTATACCAGGTTTCAAAAATCTCACGACCATAAATTCCTTTAATGAAGAGTCCTTTGAAAACCACCTGATCCCAATCGATGCCTGTGCCTTCAGGCATAATCGCCAGCATAGCAATTTTTCCGCCATTGATCATATTGCTTAACATATCTCTGAATGCCTGTGGTGAACCAGACATTTCCATACCGACATCAAAACCTTCAAGTATGCCCAGGCTGCGCATAAAGTCCTTAGAAATTGGCCCGTCATTAACATTGAGAGGAATGCCTTTGGGCACGATTGTTTTTACTAAATCCAGTCGGTACTGGTTCAGATCGGTAATAACAATATTTCGTGCACCGGAATGTGCAGCAACCATTGCGGCCATAATACCAATAGGACCGGCACCGGTAATTAACACATCTTCGCCAACCATATTAAAGGAGAGTGCTGTGTGAACGGCATTACCATAGGGATCAAAACAGGCCAGTACTTCGGTCGGGATTTTACAATTAGGACGGAAGACGTTTTTAGCAGGGATGGATAAATATTCAGCAAAACAGCCGGTACGATTAATGCCAATGCCGATAGTATTAGGGCAAAGGTGACGCCTGCCTGCCAGACAATTTCGACAGCGCTCACAGACGATATGTCCTTCACCGGAAACAATATCGCCGATATTCAACTCAGTGACATTAGCCCCAAGTTCAACAATTTCACCGGCAAACTCATGACCAATGGTCATCGGAACCGGTATGGTCTTTTGTGCCCAGGCATCCCAGTTGTAAATGTGTATGTCTGTACCGCAAATGGCTGTTTTATGAGTTTTTACCAGAACATCATTATTGCCTACTTCAGGGACTGGTACTTCTTTCAGCCATAGGCCTTCTTTAGCGTGTTTCTTTACTAAAGCCTTCATCGTATTCATTTAATTATGCTTATTATAGTGAGTGAAATTATCAGTTTAACCGCTAGTTTAGCATAACATAAATCGTGATAATGAGAGCAGAGTTAATAAAATGAAATTTACCAGTAACGTACTCTGCCGGTATCCAGAGGAATAAAATCAGAACGATGATAGTAACCAACACCGCCCACTTTCATGGCTATGGCCGTATCTCGTAGTATTTTAGTATTGACAGCGTTTAAGCGAATATCAATTGCCTTGCCCTATATATGTAAGCTGCGTTTAGCGAGACCATTACTTTTGCTGCGAAGACCTGCATTGGTTTTTGGGGAACGATAAGCTGAAATAACTTCAAAGTGTTTTTCAACGCCCGTTTTTTGTTGTAATAGATAAAGTGCATCCAGTAAACGAGTATCAATATCATGAATCTCTCCGGTACGAAAATCACCAAGGAACTGATTAATTTTATGTAAAGCAGGTGTAAGATGTGATTCAGCATCATGATAGATAATGGATAATTTATTGCCAGTGTGAGTATGATAAAAAGACAGTTCACGCTGACTTCTACTGCCCATCTTTTTAGCAAATGCTGCAGCTGAAAAAGGTAATGTTATAGCACCAAAGGTAAAAATACGTTTAGATATTTGTATGGCTTGGTTATTATTACTTAATGATTGTATCTGTTTTAACATAGGCCTACTATTATATTTGTTCTATAGAGTTTCTTTGAATTCATCTTAAACTAATTGTAACTATTCAGTATGTCTTCCTAAATAACGCTTGTTAAGCCCATGGTCACTTATTTTTCTAACTTTGAGAACTCGCTGCGCTTAGACAATCAAAGTCAGAAAAATAAGCAACCACAGGCTTTTTGTAAACAATACGCTGAATAGTTACAACTAATTTTAGTGTAAAAAGTTTCACTATTATAAATTTCACCTGTTTATTATTGACTATAAGCCGTTAAATTTTATCCAAAAAATGATACCGACAATACGATTTTTTGTGAACTGCGTTGTACTGGTTTTGTTTACTTTTACTGCAAAGTAGTGTTAGCGTGGAACAACAAAACGTCCTTAAACAAGAATTACAAAATACAGGAGATAGTAAATTAATGATTGGTCAGAGTGAAATTGCTCTGGCTGATTTTGTACGGGATACCTATCAATATACCCAATCAACTTGAAAATGCAGGATCGAACACTTGGAAATTGTCATTAATTCGAGAATCTAATGATTTTCCAATGCTCGGTAAAA
>JAIVER010000176.1 GCA_023864145.1 Thiohalomonas sp.
TTTTACCGAGCATTGGAAAATCATTAGATTCTCGAATTAATGACAATTTCCAAGTGTTCGATCCTGCATTTTCAAGTTGATTGGGTATAATATGGCTTACTATGGCAATGACTTCACCTTTATCATTGAACATCGGACCAGCGGAATTGTCTTGATTAATGGCAGCATCAGTTTGTATCAGCTCAGTTTGAGGTAATTCTAAGTCAATTTCTCCGGGTTTATAACGGGCACTGATGATCCCCTTGCTCACGGTGTGACTCTAGGCATAAGGGGCACCAATAATAAAAATATCGTCTCCGATTAACGCCGTATCAGAATTACCCAGCGGCGCAACTTGTAAGTTTTTGGGTAATTGATCGAGTTGTATTAAGGCCACATCAGCATGACTGACTGATGAAAGAACACGAGCGGGAATCAGAACACCATTTAAAAATTCAAGATTAATAGAATCGGCAGAATGAAGCAAGATGGGAGGCAGTCATAATTTTACCATCATTGCTAATGATAACTCCTGAACCGACATTTTTTTTATTTAAGTTTTTATTACTATTTTGCTGTGCATTTAGTTTTTTATTTTCAAGTATGGATAACCACAACTGTAGGATTGACATGCTTAATAATATTATGTAGTGAATGGGCAAAACTAAGTGCGGGTATTAATAGCAGAATAAGGACTTTGAAAATCATTTGTTTATGCTTATTATCTAATAAAAAGCTAGTTTACCATATAATTATGGCTAAGAGATTTGCTATTTTTTTAAAGTACTAAGAGGGACTTTAATTGTTTTTAACCCGTTCTTTAAGTGCCCAGCTGACATGTTCTATAACTAGTTTAGAAGGGTGCTGCTGCCTGAATTTTAAGGCTTTAATAATATCGTTTTCTTCTTTTATGGACAGTTCAGCGCTGTTTGCCAGACAATTGCCCAAAGCTACTGCAATGTTTCTTAACCAGGATTCATGGCCAATACGTCGAATAGCAGTGCCTTCTGTGTGACTTAAAAACTCAGACTCTGTCCAAAGAAAAAGATTTAATAATTCCGGGCTGGCAAGATCACCACGCGCAAAATAATCCGTTTCTACGGTTTGTTGTGAAAAGTGATTCCAGGGGCAAAATAACTGGCAGTCGTCACAACCATAAATGCGGTTGCCCATTAAGGGACGAAGCTCTTCTGCTATGGAATGGTGTGCTTCAATGGTCAGATAAGAGATGCATAATCGTGAATCGACCACATAGGGTTTGACTATAGCCTGTGTCGGGCAGGCGCTAATACATTTAGTACAACTGCCGCAATGATTGACTGCAGGGGCATCAATAGGTAATGGCAGATTGGTAAAAATTTCACCCAGAAAAAACCATGAACCGGTTTTTTCCTGTAATACATTGGAATGTTTACCAATCCAGCCGATACCTGCCTTTTCGGCTAGCGGTTTTTCTAATACTGGAGCGCTATCGGTAAATACCCGATAACCAAATGAACCTATTTTGTGTTCGAGTTTTTTTGCTAAGGTCTGCAGACGTTTTCGAACTACCTTGTGGTAATCTCTACCCAGACTATAGCGGGAAATATAGCCTTTTTGTTGTTGTTCTAATAAAGAAATTGCCCGTTCCGGATCTTCAGGGAAATAATCCATACGCACAGAAATAATACTCATTGTGCCAGTTTCTAATTCAGCAGGACGAGTTCGCTTACTCCCATGGAGTGACATATAATCCATATCACCATGCATTTTTTGAGCAATCCAGTCATTAAAGCGTTGTTCAGCAATGGTTAAGTCGGTATCGGTTATACCTACAGCTTGAAATCCCAGGTCTTTGCCCCATTGTTTAATTTCTTTAACAAGATCACAAAGTTCGGCCTGAGATAGTGTTTTATGGGTGTTATTTTCCTGCCTCATTCAATACAATACGTTTTTGGGTTAAATTAAATCAGTCATTATTTATGTCAGACAAGTATCATAACAGTATTTTAGATAATCACCTGCAAATTATAAATGAAGAGGCCATGACAGACTTAGGTGCTTGTCTGGCAAAAGGGCTCAAATTAGGGAGTATCATTTATTTGGATGGTGATCTGGGTGCAGGAAAAACAACGTTGGTCAGAGGTTTTTTGAGGGCCTTTGGTTATCATGGTGCAGTAAAAAGTCCGACTTTTACAGTTGTAGAACCTTATTCACTTGATAATTATATGTTGTATAATTACAATGAGTTAGAGGATGAAGTTAAACTGAAAGCTAATAATGCTCTCATGACTAAGTCAAGAAACGATTCCATAAAGGTTTATCACTTTGATCTTTATCGATTGGAAGATCCTGAAGAGCTGGAATATATGGGAATTCGGGATTATTTAGATGGTCAGGCGATTGCACTAATCGAATGGCCGGAAAAAGGCTATGGAGTGTTGCCTAAAGCGGATGTAATTATCAAAATAATTTATCAGGATCAGGGTAGAAAAATTAATTTATTGTCTCAATCAGAAAATGGGGCATTCATTGTTTCTAAATTAATAGCGAATACAAACGAATGAAAACTATGATGCGATTTATTTTTGAACGTTTTATTCTAATAACATTTGCCTTATTTCTAAGTGTGGAAATAGCAATGCCTGCGGTCGCCCAAATTAATGGTGTTCGTATGTGGGCATCACCTGAATCCACTCGTCTGGTAATTGACTTATCGAGTTCGGCAGGACATCGTTTGAGCAGATTATCTAATCCAGAACGTGTTGTTATTGATATTGATAATAGCAGATTAAAATCACCTGTCAGCAACTTAGATTTTAAGCAGGGCGCAATTTCTGATATCCGTAGTGCCAATAAAAAACAAAATAAAGTGCGTCTGGTTCTGGATCTAAAACATAAAACACATCCCAAAAGCTTTTTACTTAAACCTAATAAAAAATATGGATATCGCCTGGTTATTGATTTAGAAAAAGTATCCAATAGCTCTCCTTTTAGTTCACCTAAAATTGTAAAAAGTGTTAACTCTTCACAAAAACGTGATCTTATTGTTGCAATTGATGCTGGCCATGGTGGTGAAGATCCCGGTGCCATAGGCCCAAGAGGCACTAAAGAAAAACATGTCGTATTGGCAATTGCCCGCAAGCTAAGAGATATGGTAAATAGAAAACAGGGTATGAAAGCCGTTATGATCCGTAATGGTGATTATTATATTAGTTTGCGAGGACGTACTAAAAAAGCCCGTAAACTTAATGCTGATATTTTTATCTCTATTCATGCTAATGCTTTTAAAGATCCTAAAGCGCATGGTTCATCAGTCTTTATTCTCTCCTCAAGAGGCGCGACCAGTGAAGCAGCCAAATGGCTGGCAAAAAAGGAAAATGAAGCTGATTTAGTCGGTGGTGCAAGCCTTGATGATAAAGACGATATGCTGGTAAAAATGCTCCTGGATTTATCACAAACTGCAAGTATTGAAGCCAGTAATAGTGCTGCATCAAGAGTCTTAGCAGGTCTGTCAAGAATCGGTGACACCCATAAAAATAGCGTTGAACGGGCAGGCTTTGTGGTTTTAAAATCACCTGATATTCCTTCCTTGCTCATTGAAACCGGTTTTATTTCAAATCCTAAAGAAGAAAGATTGCTTAAAAATTCTTCCTATCAAAAGAAAGTGGCCAGTGCTATTTTAAGTGGTGTGGATGGTTATTTTAAACAATATCCTATTCCAGGAACGGTTTATGCTAAAGATGTCATTGTTAAAAAATTGAATCAAAATATTGTTTCATCTGCTATGAAAAGTAATAAACAAAAACATAGAATTATTCGAGGTGATACATTATCTGCCATTTCAAAACGTTATCAAGTCAGTGTGTCAGCAATTAAAAAAGAAAACAAAATGAAAAATAGCACACTTTATGTTGGTAAAACGATAAGCATTCCAAGCTCCTGAATTCGGGACAGATCAAATATAAGCAATTTGCTTTACATTTAGGCACACCTCAACCTCAGAATATTTAAATTCTGAAAAACTGTATTGAGTGG
>JAIVER010000177.1 GCA_023864145.1 Thiohalomonas sp.
TATAACCCAGTGAGACGTGATGGAAACGACCATTGGTGTAATCATCATGGATTGCAAAACCCAGGTTATACACTTTAGCCACATCCAGTTGAATATCATCAGCAGTATCAGTCTTAAGCTTGCGTCTCATTTCAAGGACCCAGGTATTACCCTGTTTAGAAGAAGTAAATTCAACACCGCCTTCTGATAAAGTACGTTCCGCCAGAATTGAACCATTTTCAGACTTATTCGTACCCGCCTGATAACGATACAGGTCCATAAAGCGTCCTTCAGTCAATTCAGTTTTTACTTCGTCTTCTGATTTAAGCTTGTCCCAACCACCCAGAACTTTAGCGCGACGACCTTTGATTTCGACTTTAGTACGACTTTCAGTGATGTATTTAGTGATGCCATTGGTCATATCAACCTGACCTTTTTGTGCATAGGCATCAATAGCTGATTGCTCTGGTGCTACAGGCATATCACGGTTATCGTGGTGACATGTGCCCCAGCAACCTGCCCTATAGGCATATAAAGTATCATCCGTTGTAAGCATCAGTGCTAATTTCACCTGATTGTCAGGATCCATTTTACCACCATCGGCGAAAGGTACAGGTATATGCTCTGTATCTTCCCATTCATAGCGCATGTAGAGGTAGTCATCATCATGGGCAGCCTGAACTTTCACAGCAATGCTCCCACGTTTTCCTGGGATTGGAGTGGGTTCCAATTTTTTGCCAGTGACAATTTTTTGTCCCATATCTGCTGTTTCTTTATCATGACAACTGACACACGTTTCACCACCCTGGAAAGGACGTTTGCCGCCATGCTCACTGCCTTTAAAGATCCATTCCATTGATGACTGGCCTGGGTAGAAAATGGTAATTTGACGCTCAGGTACATCAGTCCAGTCAATACCAAAGCCTTTGCCTGTAGGTTCTATAGAAGCAGAAGGTGCAGCATCACCAGCTTTATATTCTCCTGATACTTCTTTAATCACAGTTTTGGTGATCACTTTAGGGTTAGGAGTATTATTAGACAAATCCAGTAATTTTTGCTGCTTATCATTAACAGGCGACATTAAGGTCGCTCCTGGTTTTGCATGTTCTGGATCAGGAGCTGAGAATTCTTCGTCTACAGCCTCTGGCATAGTATGAGCAATACCTTTATGACAATCTATACAGGTATTACCATTTTGCAGAGCAAATTGATGTTGTTTCCTGGCACGAGGTTTTTGATAGGCGATACTCATGGATTCAAAGTCATGACAATTACGACATTCTCTAGAATCATTGGCCTTCATACGCTTCCATTCATTAGTTGCTAGATGAATGCGTTTTTCCAGAAACTTTTCACGAGTATTAATGGTACCTAATAGTTTATGATAAATTTCATTAGATGCTTCTATTTTGCGCTTTATTTTGTAAACCCATTCTTTTGGCACATGACAGTCAGGACAGGTGGCCCTTACACCAGAACGGTTAGCATAGTGAATAGTCGTTTTATATTCCTCATAAAGATTATCTTCCATCTCATGACAGGTAATACAGAACTTTTCAGTATTAGTCAGTTCCAATACCGTATTGAAACCACCCCAGAGAATAATACCTAACACAATAAAGAACATTGCTGCTCCGACTGTAACGCCCATAAAGACTTTACGATGCAAAAAACTTGGTGTAGACATGATCCCTTCCCACTTATTGCTATAAATAATTTGTTTCAGCTTCTCTTTTTTGAAGAGAAATATCCTTGATTTAAAACAATACTCGCCCATCATGACAATAAGCCTGTCTGCTGATTTTCAGCATTTATCATATAAAAATCAGAAAACAAGTCCCCACACGGAGTATTGTTTTAAATCAAGGCTAACCATGAAATAAAAGCGGATATAGAAATCTATATCCGCTTTTATTGGCTAAACGTTTGTTAAAACATGTAGCTCACTTGACTTATACAAAATCAATTAAGTCTTGTGATGTACGCGGTTATAAACGTTAAACTTACCAGTTGGTGTAGTCAGACCTTTAATGCGTTTAATCTCTTTAAGAGTTTTCGCATCATAGACTACGATTTCACCAGTAGGGTTCTTGTTGTCTGAACGATTCCAGACAGAAACCCAAACTTCAGTTCCCGCTTTGTTGAATTCCATATGCAGAGCAGCTTTACCTTTTTCTTTGGTAACCTGAATGGTCTTCACAATTTCACGAGTCTTCTTACTGATAACCTGGACACTTTGCTGTACTTCTGGCTCAGGGTGCTTCAACTGGTCAGCCCAGTAGTAGTCTGAATTTTCATGAGTACGGATGAATGCACCAGCACCATCTGTTTCAACTTCATAACAAAGTTTCCATGCTTGATCTTTATGACCCGCTGGATCATTACCCCAGACAGAGACTTTACCAACACCCAGATGGGTTGTGCCGCCGACAGGTCCACACTTAGGATCAATCCAGTTAGCACCAGGACCAGGATGAGGCAGTTTATCCACATCAATCATGGCTTCTAAAGTACCGCCATCTTTGGTATCAATAATAACCATCTTCTTAGAAGCATTAGCAGCAATCTGGAAGTAACGACCAGTTGGATCATAAAATCCATCATGCAGGAACTTGGCTGAGTTAATTTGAGAGATATGGAGGTTGTCCAGATCTTTATAGTTAACCTGCCACATCTGACCTAACTCTTTAGCTGCAACTAAGAAAGAAGATTCATTTGGATTGGTATAAACAGCAGCAACACGTGACTCTTCAACATAATTACCATCAACATTCATACCACGGGTTGATACAACTTTTATTGGCTTCATTGTTTTTGCATCAACAATAACGAAATGTGGAGGCCAATAACCACCAGCGATAACATATTTACCATCACCAGAAACAGCGACATCACGAGCATCATAAGCAATTTGTGTTTCAGCCACTAACATTTTGTCAGGTGTTTGCCATAAATCAAACTTGTTTAGCTTGCCGTCACGACCAATGGTATACCAGAAACGACCATCAACATCTGGAGATTTATCGACATTGTGATGCTCTTGTCCTTTAATAACGTGTACCGCATAACCTGCATCTAAATGAGCAACGATTTTCTTAGTGTCACCATCAATAATTGCAATTTTACCGGCATCACGTTCGATAACCACAAAGAAATTTTCCCAATTCAGACCATGCATTGGCTTAGTTGGGTAATCTTTTGGATCAATATAAACTTTAGTACGCGATTGCATCAACTCCAGTGACATTTCAGGTGGAATTGGTGGATCCATCTGAATATAAGTAGCCATCAATTTAATTTCATCTTTAGAGAAGATGTCATTAAAGTTGTTCATACCACCTTCTGTACCATAAGTCAGAATCTTTTCAAGACGAGCCTGACCTTTTTTCATAGTATTTTTAGGTTCTAGGCTTTTACCCGTTGCACCTTTTCTTAAAACACCATGACAACCCGCACAACGTTGAAAGTATAATATTTTGCCTTTTTCAAAATCAGCTTCAGATAATGTCGGCTGTTTTGCTCCACCTGCCATCGCTGCAGGTACACTAAGGGCACTTGCTAAAGCAACAGCAGCGCTAAGCTTACCTAGTTTAAAAATATTCATTGTTTTTGTCTCTCCTGGAGGAAGTCCTTATCAACGCTGTTATTTAAATCGAAAATAAGATGCTTTACAACGGAATTATTAATTTTGAGCACAACGTAACAATAACCCTCTCAAAAGGAGGTTACCTTGATTTAGATCAAACCTTATCAATAGAAAGTAATAGTTTACTTACAGTTTCAAACACTTATAAGAATATATTGAATAATTCATATGGTTATTAATCAATTTTTTATAAGATTTATTGACATAAATCAACAAATATTCTGCAATCAAATTGAACTAATAAAACCCATCCTAAAAAGCCTTTTTTCAGTTTGATCTATATCAAAGCGATTAGACGGTAGGTTCGATAATGTGACACTTGGTATATACCCAATCAA
>JAIVER010000178.1 GCA_023864145.1 Thiohalomonas sp.
CTGCAGGCCGAATACGTTTACTTTTGCTAAAGTATTTTTCGCAGGTTCGGATCAGAGACTGGTGGAACCTAAAGTCCCAAAAATTCCAGCCGCCTGACACGGATATATTGAAGCAATTTGAAGTATTTGTATAAACACACCTCAAATCAGCTTGTTACAAATAATTTGTTAAAGAACATTTGAAAAAAACAGGTCACTCAAGGGTGAGCTGTCGCTCTAAACTTTAGCTAAACAAGTTCTTTTACATTAATATTATTTACAACAAGCAAAGCAGATGATTTATAATACTTTGTTTACTAAAAGTCAGGTTAATTTGCAGGCTGGCTTTGCCCCCGACTAAATACTGTATCGTGATACCGGAGTAGAAACGTGTTTTATACAGATCAGTTTGATGTCATCGTCATTGGAGGCGGCCACGCAGGTACAGAAGCTGCAATGGCGGCCAGCCGTATGGGGTCCAGTACTTTGCTGATCTCTCATAACATTGAAACCTTAGGTCAGATGTCCTGTAATCCGGCAATCGGCGGTATAGGCAAAGGCCATTTAGTTAAAGAAATTGATGCCTTAGGTGGTCTTATGGCTAAGGCAACTGATCTGGGTGCTATTCAGTTTCGTCGTCTTAATGCCTCTAAAGGGCCGGCAGTGAGAGCCACTCGTGCTCAGGCAGATCGGGTTTTATATAAAGCTGCTGTGCGTTATGCGCTGGAAAATCAGCCTAATCTCAAACTGTTTCAACAGGCGGTTAGCGATCTCATCGTTGAAAATGAGCAGGTGGTGGGTGTTGAGAGTGAAATGGGGCTCAAGTTTAAGGCCAGAACAGTGGTGCTGACTACCGGTACGTTTTTAGGTGGTTTAATTCATATTGGTCTGAAAAACTATCAGAGTGGCCGTGCGGGTGATCCCCCTGCTAATAAATTAGCACGACGTTTACGTGAGCTGCCGTTTAATGTGGATCGTCTGAAAACAGGTACACCGCCGCGTCTGGATGGCCGCAGTATTGATTTTTCAGTGTTGCAGGAGCAGCCGGGTGATACGCCCATTCCCACCTTTTCATTTTTAGGCAAGGCCAGTGATCACCCGCGTCAGATCAGTTGTTATATCACTCATACCAATGAAAAAACCCATGAGATTATTCGCACGGGCTTTGCACGTTCGCCTATGTTTACGGGAGTCATTGAGGGTGTTGGGCCAAGATACTGTCCGTCAATCGAAGATAAAATCAATCGTTTTGCCGATAAAGATTCCCACCAGATTTTTGTTGAGCCGGAGGGCCTGCAAACTAATGAGGTGTATCCCAATGGTATATCCACCAGCTTACCCTTTGATATCCAATTAGCCTTTATACGCTCGATGAAAGGTTTTGAAAAGGCCGATATTGTACGTCCCGGTTATGCTATTGAATATGATTTCTTTGATCCCAGAGATTTAAAATCATCATTAGAAACCAAATTTATTAAAGGCCTGTTTTTTGCTGGACAAATCAATGCTACAACAGGTTATGAAGAAGCCGCAGCACAAGGTTTGATTGCCGGTGCGAATGCTTCACTGCAGGTGCAGGAAAAAGAAGCCTGGTCACCGGGACGAGAAGAAGCCTACATTGCTGTGATGATTGATGATCTGATCAGCCAGGGTACTTCAGAGCCGTATCGTATGTTTACCTCAAGAGCAGAATATCGACTGATCTTAAGAGAAGACAATGCCGATTTGCGCTTGACTGAAAAAGGCCGTGAACTGGGTCTGGTTGATGATCACCGCTGGCAGGCCTTTTGTGAGAAAAGGGAACAGGTTAATACGGAAATTAAGCGCTTAAAGAGTATCCGTATTGCTCCTAATGCACTTACTGAAGAGGAAGCTCTACGGGTGTTAAAAACACCTTTGAATAAAGATACCAGCTTATATGATATGCTTAGAAGACCAGAAGTAAGTTATGATTCACTAACCAGCTTAGCTATTGCTGCTGATAAGATAGCTGATCCCATAGCTGCAGAGCAGGTAGAAATTCAGACAAAATATTCAGGCTATATTAAACGCCAGATGGAAGAAATTGATAAACATAAACGCTATGAGAATAAGGGCATTCCAGATGATTTTGATTATTTAGGTCTTAAGTCACTGTCATCGGAAGTGCGCGAGAAATTACAAAAAGCGAAGCCGCAAACTATTGGTCAGGCCAGTCGTGTGGCGGGTGTGACACCTGCTGCTATTTCATTATTATTGGTCTTTTTGAAAAGTCATAAAGCTAAAAAGACAGGTCAATAAATTATGAGTTCACGACAAACATTGAGTCAATCTCTGGCAGATGGAATACAGCAGCAAGGGCAAACCATTGGACAAAGTGAGGAGGGCAAATTAATTCACTTTGTCGAACTACTCAATAAATGGAATAAAGTCTATAATCTGACTTCAATCAGAAAGCCTGAAGAAATGATCAGCCTGCATTTATTAGACGCTCTGGTGATGATGCCCTTCTTTGAGAATAATGAGCCGCCTGTTAAACGAGTGCTTGATGTGGGTACAGGCGGCGGCATACCGGGTATCCCGCTGGCAATTTGTTTACCGGAAGTTGACTTTGTTTTAATGGATGCCAGAGGTAAAAAAGTCCGTTTTATTCAAACGGCTATCGCTCAATTAGGTCTGAAAAATGTAACCGCTATACATTCCCGGGTTGAAGATTATCAGGTAAATGAAGGAGATAAATTTGATCGGATCATATCCAGAGCATTTTCCTCACTGGAAGACATGCTGATGTATTGCCGTCATCTTTGTCGAAGAAGGGGCCAGAAGAATGCCCAAAAGCAAGGTAAGTTTTTAGCCATGAAAGGTCAAATACCAGAAGAAGAGATTGCACAACTGCCAGAAGGCTTTAGAATAGAAGAAATCAATGAGCTTAAAGTCTCCGGTTTAAATGCGCAAAGGAATTTGATTCAGATAGCTTTTTCATAAAAGCTTTTTATATAAAAGAAAACCTGATATTAACAACAGCCCTCTCCGTGTGAGCAGGGTGAGGGAAAAACGTTATGGCAAAAATCATCGCCATATCCAATCAGAAAGGGGGAGTGGGTAAAACCACTACCAGCATCAATCTAGCCGCATCACTGGCTGCTACACGACGTCGAATTTTACTGGTGGATATGGATCCACAAGGCAATGCGACTACCGGCAGCGGTGTTGATAAAAATGATGTCGAATTTTGTGGTTATGATTTACTTGTTTCCAAAACACCAGTAGCTGAAGTCAAAGTTCATGTTGAAGATGCAGGTTATGATTTAATTCCAGGTAATAGTGATTTAACAGCTGCTGAAGTTGAATTAATGACCAAGTTTGATCGTGAACGTCAATTGCATTATCTCTTTAAAGAGATTGCAGAGGATTATGATTATATCATCATTGATTGTCCGCCATCATTGAATATGTTGACGGTTAATGCCATGGTGGCTGCTCATAGCGTCCTAATCCCCTTGCAATGTGAATACTATGCATTAGAAGGTCTCTCGGCACTTAACGATACGATTTCCAGTATTAAAGAAACGCTAAATCCACAGCTCAAGATAGAGGGCATTTTAAGAACTATGTTTGACCCGCGTAATCGGCTGGGAATTGAAGTGTCACGGCAATTATTGGAACATTTTAATGACAAAGTATATCGAACTGTTATCCCCAGAAATGTCCGTCTTGCAGAAGCCCCTAGTTATGGGCAGCCTATTATCAATTATGATCGTTCATCAAAGGGTGCTCGTGCCTATCTGGCTCTGGCAGGTGAAATGCTGCGTCGAGATGACGGAAGTGATAAAAAAAAAGCGAAAAAGGATAGTAACAAACAGGCTAAGAAGCATGGTAAAAAATCAAAAACAGCCTGATTATACCCATGACCTATGAAAATGCTTGATTTTCATAGAGAAGAAGATCAAAATTATCCAATGACGCAAATTACTCTTACAGCCCATGAAAA
>JAIVER010000179.1 GCA_023864145.1 Thiohalomonas sp.
TCGTCTGACAATAACTACTCGCCGCTCTTTTTCCCAACCTTGCAATTGAAGTTGATCTTCTTTAGCTTCCCATTCTTTGTTAATATAAGTCTACTCTCCTAACTCATGATGCTTGTATACCCATAAAATAAAGAGCTGTCAATTCATGGCTCGAATGATTGCATGGGTATAGAGCTTATTTTCATATAGGTACCATTTAATAAAATTTGACTATCAGGAACAAACAAATCCAAGCATAAACTCCCGCTAAAACATCATCAATCATTATACCGAAAGCGCCTTCTACATGCTTGTCTAGGTAGCGGATAGGCCAGGGCTTTACTATATCGAAAAAACGAAACAAAATAAATCCAAGTAGTACCCATTTCCAGTCAAAAGGGATTAAAAACATGGTGATCCAGAAACCAACAAACTCATCCCAGACAATGCCTGAAAAATCATGGACTTTTAAATCATCAGAGGTGATCTGACAGATACGAATACCGATAAAAAATGCCGAAATGGTGATGATACCATAAACAGCCCATGGTAATTGCACTAATAATAAATACAGCGGTATCGCCGCCAGCGTGCCAAAAGTCCCCGGTGCAAATCGGGCAAGACCTGAACCAAAACCAAAAGCCAGAAAGTGCCAGGGATTTTTCCAGGTCTGATGACGAGCTCGTATGATATCTTTATCCAAAATGATCATAACCTTTTGCGTTAATTTTATATTCCTGACCATCTGCTTCAAGCAGACGCAGATCTTTTTCAGCAGTAATTTGTCCTATGGGAACAAAATGAGGAAATTGCTGCTTAGTCTTGAGCCAGGCTTTTTCTGAGAGTGTAAAACATAACTCATAGTCATCACCACCAGTCATGGCTTTTTCCCATGCCTGCTGTTTGTCCAGACAGGATAAGGCACTAGCTAAAGGCAATTGTTCTAATTGTAATTCAGCACCAACATCACTGGCTTTTAAAATATGTCCGAGATCAGATAATAAGCCATCAGATAAATCCAAAGCCGAATGAGCAACTTCTTTTAAATAAAAACCTTCCTTGATTCGAGCTTGTGGATAGTTAAGCGCATGAACTGCCTGTTGTTTCGCATCATCACTCAGACTTTTATATTGTGCTGATTTTTTCCCCAGTACAATATCTAAGCCCACTGCAGCGGCCCCCAAGTCTCCTGTCACGGCAATAATATCACCGACTTGAGCAGAGGAACGTTTTAAGCCTTTCCCCGGTTCAAGATAAGCACAAACCTGAATGGTTATTGACAAGGAACCATGGGTGGTATCACCGCCAATTAATTGAATATTATGTTCTCCCGCAAGAGAAAATAAAGACTCTGAAAAACTATTGAGCCACCGTTCACGAAATGCAAAGTCCCATTCATCATCACCAGGAAGTGTCAGACTCAAGGTAAACCAGGCGGGCTCAGCACCCATGGCAGCCAAATCGCTTAAATTAGCCGCCAGAGCTTTATAGGCAATTGCATCTGCTGAAGTATTATGAGGAAAGTGTATACCACTGTTAAGGGTATCAATTGAAAAGGCTAAATGAGACTGTTCTTTAGGAGAAACTATGGCACAATCATCACCAATGCCTAAAATCAGATCAGAACGTTCTACCTGTTCCGGCTCAGAAAAATAGGATTGAATAAATTGAAATTCTGATCCTGCCATAATGTTTATTAACTATTTCCAGTTGCTTATTTTTTTCGGGCTTTTTTGTAATGCGGTGCTTTTATTTCAGGCTGACGTAATTTGTCGGCGACCTTATCCATGATGCCGTTAATAAATTTATGACCGTCTTCAGCACCAAACACTTTAGCACATTCAACGGATTCATTGATAGCAACACGATAAGGGATATCCGGACGTTGTTGTAACTCAAAGACACCGATTAATAGAATCGCCTGTTCTACTGGATCGACACTGCTAAATGAACGGCTTAAAAAAGCCTCCATTTGATCAATCAAGGCCATTTTATGAGCTGTTACAAAGTGCAGAATTTCCTGAAAGTAAGCCACATCAGCATCTTCAAAATCATGTTCACTGATAAAATAAACTTCAATATCCGAGACATTCTGTTGCGTCAATAACCAGGAATAAAGTGCCTGTACTGCAAACTGTCGTGATTTACTTCGATTTTTCACTACCATACCCTACGCCTGTAAACTAAGCAAAGTTTTTCAAAACATTAACCATTTCTATGGCTGATAATGCCGCTTCTGTGCCCTTATTTCCAGCTTTAGTACCAGAACGTTCAATAGCCTGCTCAATAGTATCAACCGTCAAGACACCAAAAGCAACGGGCAGATCATAATCCATACACACTTGTGCCAGACCTTTTGAGTTTTCATTAGCAACAAATTCAAAATGCGGTGTGGCGCCGCGAATTACAGCACCTAATGCAATAATAGCATCATATTTTTTACTTGCAGCCATACGCTTAGCAGCTAATGGAATTTCTACCGCACCCGGTACACGAAGGATCTCAATATCTTCTTCTTTACCGCCATGTCTTAAAATAGTGTCAACAGCACCACTAAGCAAAGATTCAACAAGAAAACTATTAAAGCGACTGATCACAATAGCAAATTTAGCATTATCGACAACCATTTCACCTTCAAATGTTTTTATATTCATTTTTTATCCTAATTTATTTCTTTTTTTTAATTCGTATTATGTACAGAGGCTGTTAAGCGCCCGTATAATATTCAACCACTTCCAGACCAAAGCCTGATAAACCATGTATTTTCTTAGGTGCTGACATGACTTTCATCTGTTTGACACCAATGGATTTTAGAATCTGCGCACCTAAGCCATAAGTACGTAAATCTTTGGTTTTACCCATGTGAGAAGAGGTTTCACCCACTTGTAATTTTTTATAGTGATCAATTCGATTGACTAATTCACTACTGCTTTCATGACTGCGTAGAATGACAATAACACCAGTGCCTTCCTTTTCCATTTTCTGCATAACGTCATTAAGAGGCCAGCCACAGTCATCCATTTGCGCACCAAGCATATCACATAGTGAATTTTCCATATGAACACGAATTAAAACAGCTTGTTCCGGATCAATTTTACCCTTAATCATAGCCAGATGAACCTGACCGGAAATGGCATCATGATAAGCTTCCAGACGAAAAACACCAGCGGCTGTAGGTAAATTGCACTCACTGACTTTTTCAACCGAATGCTCATTCTTTAAGCAATATTCAATTAAGTCAGCAATAGTAGCTATTTTAAGATCAAATTTTTCAGCAAAGATTTCTAAATCATCGCGTCTTGCCATAGAACCGTCTTCATTAAGAATCTCAACGATCACCGCTGAAGGTTCTAAACCTGCAAGTCTGGACAGGTCACAACCCGCTTCCGTATGACCGGCACGAGTGAGTACACCACCTGGCTGTGCTTCAAGAGGAAAGATATGCCCGGGTTGAACGATATCTGATGGTTGAGCATTCGCAGCCACTGCGGCCTGAATAGTCACCGCTCGATCACCCGCTGAAATACCGGTAGTTACGCCTTCTGATGCTTCAATTGAGACAGTAAAATTAGTCCCGTATTCAGCCTGATTGCTATCAACCATTAGAGGGATCTGCAATTGCTTACAACGCTGCTGAGTTAAGGTCAGGCAAATCAAACCTCGGCCATTGGTCGCCATAAAGTTCACATCTTCCGGTGTGACTTTAGTAGCTGCCATTAATAAGTCACCCTCATTTTCACGGTCTTCATCATCAACAATGATGACCATTTTCCCCTCACGGAGATCGTCAAGTATTTCCTCAATCGAATTAAAATTCGCCATAATATACCCAATCAACTTGAAAATGCAAGATCGAACACTTGGAAATTATCATTAATTCGAGAATCTAATGATTTTCCAATACTCGGTAAAATTTCATCAAAAAACTCATTAATTTTCTG
>JAIVER010000180.1 GCA_023864145.1 Thiohalomonas sp.
AAAATTAATAAGTTTTTTGATGAAATTTTACCGAGCATTGGAAAATCATTAGATTCTCGAATTAATGATAATTTCCAAGTGTTCGATCCTGTATTTTCAAGTTGATTGGGTATATACGTGGTCGGAGTCAAATGGCAAAAAGTATGAAATTAATAGCTAAAGCTCATACTTTAAGGCATTTGACTCCGACCCCTTCCTCGCTTTACGTCCCTTTTTTCATTTTTTTACCTTCTGCAGCACGTTGTTTTCTAACGGCCTTAGGATCGGCAATTAATTTTCGATAAATTTCAATCCGGTCTTTATGCCACAATGGTTTATCCAGCTTAGTCAGCTTGCTGAATACACCTATTTTATTCACTTTAAGATCAATTTCAGGAAACTCCTCTAATATCCCTGAAGCTAAAATAGCATCTTCAACCCTTGCGTTTTCATCAACTTCTACCGTGAAAATGAGCTGTGAAGGCGGTATAGCATAAGCCACTTCGACAATAATTTGTCGCGGACTAACATCCGTTATCATTTCACTTTTCATCAGTGTGTTATCCACAACTCTCTCCGACAAATATTAATTCAATCTGTATCTAATCAGCATATTATTTATAAATAGCAATGGCTCTTTTACAAAAGGCATCAACCATACTATTGGCAATCTGGCTAAAAATTAGACCAAAGGCCATGCTCATGATCTTATTGGAAAACTCAAATTCCAGATCCAGAGAAATTTTACAGCCATTTTCTTCCAGAGCATCAAAACGCCAAAACCCCTGCAATTGTTTAAACGGGCCGTCAATCAGCCTCATTTCAATCATTTTATTTTTCTGTAATCTATTTAAGGTAGTGAATGTTTTATCCATTCCAAGATGTTGAATTCTTACCTGACCCTGTACTTCATCATCTGTTTGACTAATAATTTTTGAGCCGCCGCACCAGGGTAAAAAGTGCTGATAGCTATCAACATCAGCGACTAATTCATACATTTTAGCTGCACTATAAGGGATTAAAGCCGTTTTATTAATACAAGTCACAATTTACACACCCATAATGCTGCGTACAAATGCCAGAATACCCATCGCATTTAAAAAGACAATGATAACCATAATAGGTGCGATATAACGAACGAGAATGGACCAGATAGGAAACCAGAAACTACCAACGCTTAATTCTTCACGAGAATACTCTTGTTTCATCAGCCATCCGGCATAAACAGCAATCATTAAGCCGCCTAAAGGCAGCATAATATTTGAAGTTAAATAGTCAAGAAAATCAAAAGCAGTAGCATTTTTGAGAATTACAAATTCTCCATACTGAGTTGAAATAGCCGCAGAAATAGTAAGATCACTGGCAAGATTAAAGGAAAACACCGTAAACAAGCCCATAAACCAGACTAAAATTCCTGAAATTACCGCCGCTTTAACTCGAGATATCTGAAATGTTTTCATACTCCAGGTAATGGCGGGCTCAATTAGGGAAATACTGGAAGTCCATGCCGCAAAAACCAGTAAGATAAAAAATAAGGTACCAAAAAGAGTGCCATACCCCATATGACCAAAGGCTAACGGCAAAGTCTTAAAGATCAGTCCCGGCCCGGCAGCAGGTTCCAGTGAGTTGGCAAAAACAATCGGAAAAATAACCATACCGGCTAATAAAGCCACCAGTGTATCCATAAAAGCCACTGATATTGAGGCTTTGGCAACTGAAGTATGATCCGGTAAATAAGAACCATAAACCATGATTGCTCCCATTCCCAAACTCAGGCTGAAAAAAGCATGGCCCATTGCACTCAAAATGCCCTCGGTAGTAATTTTGCTGAAATCAGGGGTAAATAAATATGACAAACCTTCGCTAAAGTGCCCTGTACCCATGGCATAAAAAATTAAAATCACCAGCAATGCAAACAGTATAGGCATCAGATAAGTCACCGCTTTCTCTAAACCACCTCGAACACCTCTGGCAATTACCGCCATAGTCATAAAGAGAAAGAGGGTATGCCAGGCAATTAAGCTTTCCGGACTGCTAACCAAAGTGGAGAAAACAGCATTCACTGCTTCTGCATCCAGTCCTGAAAAAGTACCTGCAGCCATTCGCGGCACATAAGCCATTGCCCAGCCGGCAATTACACTATAATAAGAAAGAATAAGAAATCCGGCAATGACTCCCATCCAGCCCAACAAACCCCATGAACGTGAATGCCCCGACTCACTTGCCAGTTTTTTCATGGTAGTGACCGGATCATGTCGTCCACGACGCCCCAACATAATTTCAGCCATCATTATGGGGATACCGATACTGGCAATACAGATAAGATAAATTAAGACAAAGGCACCACCACCGTTTTCACCCGTAATATAGGGAAACTTCCAGATATTACCCAGGCCAACGGCAGAACCTGTAGCAGCCAAAACAAAGACCAGACGTGATGACCATTGTTCTCGATTGGCTGAAGGCTTTTCACTGGCTGAAGGCTCATTAGCAGATGACACAGAATCAGACATTTAAGACATTCCTCAATTTATGTTTCTTTTTTTACCGCATTGTATCATTTTTTTGTATAATTACCGTTATGGGAAAAAAGAAAAAGAAACTAGCAGGTAATATTATTGCGCAAAATAAAAAAGCACGTCATGATTATGCTCTGGAAACAGAGTATGAAGCAGGACTGGTTCTGGAAGGCTGGGAAGTAAAAAGTATTCGTGCAGGCAAGGCACAAATAAGAGAAGCCTATGTGCTATTAAAAGATGGCGAAGCTTTTTTGTTTGGCGCCCTGATTACGCCACTACTTAGTGCCTCTACTCATGTAGTCCCAGAGCAGCAAAGAAGCCGAAAGCTATTATTGCATGCCTATGAATTAGCTCGATTAGTCGGAGCCGTAGAACGTAAAGGCTACACCATTGTACCATTATCGTTATATTGGAAAAAAAGTCGTGTGAAGTGCAAAATTGCGCTGGCGAAGGGTAAGCAACTTTTTGATAAACGCGCATCTGAAAAAGAAAAAGACTGGAACCGCGATAAAGCACGTATTGCAAAAATGAAGTAGTTTATAACAACTAAGAACATGACAACAACTCATCACATTGATTCACTGCTTTATCTGCTCACCTATCAGACTCAGATCACTACATTGGCTGATTATGACATTCAGCTTACAGAAATTTTAAAGCAGGAACAGCAGCTTCAGCTAAAATCTCTTATTAGCCTCTATGATCAGGTTTATCCTCTGGTCGAAAAGCTATTATCCTAAAAAAATCAGTTAACCCTCCCAGCAACCAAAATTTAGCATAAACAACCTAAAAGTCTGACTCATTATGTTATATACCCAATCAACTTGAAAATGCAGGATCGAACACTTGGAAATTATCATTAATTCGAGAATCTAATGATAATTTCCAAGTGTTCGATCCTGCATTTTCAAGTTGATTGGGTATATAAGCAACAATGTCTTTTTGATGGTGGTAAGTCTGCTCTGTTAAATGAGCAATTAATTGTTCTGTTTGCTCTGCAGAAAGTTTACTAGACGAGCCGCCACTTTTAGTGGTTAGCTTTTCTGAGCCTTTGTAGTCTTTAATGTGACGTAATATGCTGGTTTCATGAATTCTTAAAGCCTGAGCGATCATGGGAACCTTCCAGCCTTCAGAGCAAAGTAGGATGGCTTTGATTCTATCTCGTTCTTTTCCATTTCTAGAATGCTTATGTTGCATTTCTAGAGCTGATTTTTCATGGGCTGTGAGAGTAATTTGCGTCATTGGATAATTTTGAGCTTCTTCTCTATGAAAATCAAGCATTTTCATAGGTCATGGGTATAATACGGTCAATGCAGTCTCCATGATGGATTTTATTGAATCACTTCGTTGGAAAAGCACCAATACTGGCACGATACATTTAGTGCTTG
>JAIVER010000181.1 GCA_023864145.1 Thiohalomonas sp.
GAAGTAACCACTAAAAGGAATCATAATGATGAGGTGACGGATAATTTGCTTAATCAGAACTTCGATCCTGTTGCGCCTAATCATATTTGGGCCGGAGATATTACCTACTTAAAAACAGGTGAAGGCTGGATGTATTTGGCTGTTGTAATGGATTTGTATTCGCACCGTATTGTACGCCTGGTACGTCAGCAAACAAATGACAACAGACTTGATATGCAAAGCATATGATCATGGCCTGCAACTTAAGGCAACCACCTTTTGGGCTTGTTTTTCACACTGATCGAGGTTCTCAATATACCAGTAAGCGGTACAGAAAATTACTGAGTGATTATGGGATCCGAGCAAGTATGGGTGATGTTGGAGCTTGTTGGGATAATGGCGTAGTTGAACGCTTTTATGGAAGTCTCAAGCACGACTGGATATTTAAAATTGCTCAACCTAGCCGTGAACCTAAAAAAATCAGTTAACCCTGCCAGCAACCAAAATTTAGCATAAACAACCTAAAAGTCTGACTCATTATGTTCTATGAAGGAGCTGGCAGTCCCACATGCTACTGAGCAATAATGGACGACTGGTAATTGCCTGACTGGTAATTGCCTCATGGTGTTTGTGTGGAATAGCTAATCGAACAAATAAATTCCACCAGTTACATATCAATGCAATCATTCGAGCCATGAATTGACAGCTCTTTATTTTATGGGTATAATACAAATTAGAACAACGCAGGAGCAGTTGTCGAGGATGCCGAGTTTGAGCGCTACAAGGATGTACTTGAGCGTCCCCCAACCAGACGAACCAGCCTCTCTAATACGGGTTGCAATCAAAATATTTTTTGAACACCTCCCAGTTATTCTGAATCTTTCAAAGCCAAAGCAAAATTATAGATTTTTTTCTTTTTTTCACCGCTAATATCAACTGTCAGCTTTACTGCCTGTTTTAAGGATAATTCTTTAAGTAAAACCCTCAAGGTATGCTCTGTTTGCTCCGCAAGCGTTTCACCTTCTGGCGCTTTAAACCCTTGTACTACAAGAACAATCTCACCTTTTTGCTGATTACTATCTTCTTTTACCCAATCACGTAATGCTTTTGCACTATCATTTTTAATGCTTTCAAACGTTTTAGTGAGTTCACGTGCTAAAACAACAGTGCGTTGTTCACCTAATTCAGAACAAAGATCATTTAATGACTCAACAATTCTATGCGGAGTTTCGTAAAAGACCATAGTACGCGCCTCTTTTTTTCTTTTTGCATAAAAGCCTTTACGCGGGCCTCCCTTAGAGGGTACAAATCCCTCAAAGCAAAATCTATCCGTAGCGAGGCCTGCAGCTGATAATGCAGCAATTAGAGCACTGGGACCGGGTATCGGTCTCACTCTGATTTTTTCCTGATGTGCCAGTTTCACTAAAAAGTATCCCGGATCACTCACCAGCGGTGTACCTGCATCAGAAATAAGGGCGATATCACTTCCTTCTTTAATTTGTTGAATTATTTTTTCTGAAAATTGTCTTTCATTATGTTCATGCAATGCAATACAATGCGTGTTAATATCTAACTGTCTCAATAGATGGCCGCTATGACGAGTATCTTCTGCAGCAATTCTGTCCACTTTTTTTAAGATCTCGACAGCTCTTGGTGATATGTCCTGCAAGTTTCCAATCGGTGTAGCAACAATATATAATTGACCGGCGCCACTATTATTAGCACCATCATGGTGAGTTGTAATCATTTAATTAACCCCAATAAAAAACAATGTCTAAATTATATCAATATACTTCACTTTCCATTATTATTCTTTTCGTGACTGGTTGTGGCGGTTCATCAACGATCAAAGATAATACTAAAACCAGTTCAGGCTCTGAGACACAAATCTTCAATGCTGCCACCATAAGTGCCATGAATACTGATGAAAGAATTAACACTGCAGAAAAGCTATTCGAATCACCCCAACTTCAAGGCAAAGACAGTCCAGAACAAAATACACTTTTAAGTAATGCGTTATTAGTATGCACTCAAATTCTAGTTGACTCTCATCAAGCCACGATAGCACCTGACCGGAGCCTGTCCAGAATCAGTCAGGAACAATATGACTATACTCTGCTGCTGACTAGAAAAATAACCGCTCAGATTAATACCGCAACACTTTCATCCGAGCAAAGAAATCAATACATACTCATGTCAGCGCTGGTTACCTTAACAAATTATCAGCCAGAAAAAACACTAATTCAGCTGAATCAGGATTTTAATTCAGGCTTACCTGAATTATGGTTAATATACCACCAGCTACGTGCAATGGCTCAGTTTCAATTAGGGCAGCAAGAAAAAGCTGTGAAGGAATTAATTATTCGTCATGGTTACCTTAGCCTTGAAGCTGAAAAACAAAATAATCAAAAATTAATCTGGAATTATCTGGCCGGACTGAACACGGATAACATCAGTATCACATCAAGTTCAAATGATAGTGATCGCATCTATTTAGGGTGGTTAGAATTAGCCCGGATTTTACGTGAATCACATGACCCGAAAATCTTAAATCATCCTATTAATTTTTGGCTGCAGACTCATCCAGCTCACCAGGCCGATCGAGCCTTTATTAATCACATTATACAAACACGTCAGGCTTCAATCCTGAACTTAAAACAGGTTGCCGTATTATTACCCCTGCAGGGAAAACTGGCTAAACCCGCTAAAGCTGTATTGAATGGTATTATCGCCTCACATTATAATTCCCCCTTATCCACCAGCCTGCAGCTGCGCTTTTATGATACCGGCCATGGTCAACCTGTCTCAATGACTTATCAGCAGGCACTTGATGATGGTCCTGACTTTGTCATTGGCCCATTGGCAAAAAATAACCTTGAGGCACTTTCTCAATTAAATAATTTAGATATTCCAACCCTGGCTTTAAACAGTCTTGAAAATAAGCAAAATCCAACACCTGAAAAATTATTTCAGTTTGGACTATCTCCTGAATCAGCAGCACGTATGGTAGCCGAAAAAGCTCGCAAAGACGGACATTATTATGCTGCTGTAATGACACCTGATAGTGCATGGGGAAAGCGTATGAATAAAGCCTTCAGCTCACATTGGCAAAAATTAGGCGGTGCTATAGCTGATCGCATTGATTATCAATCACAGTCTCATGATTTCTCTGATGCAATTAAAGCTATGTTCTATATTGATCAAAGTGAATCCCGCAAAAAGGAAGTCAGTCGTACCATTGGCCGAAAACTGGAGTTCACGCCAAGAAGACGTCAGGATATTGATATGCTGTTTATGGCCGCATTACCCCGACAGGCAAAACAAATTCCACTACAAATCATCTACCACCATGGTGAGACTATACCGATTTATTCCACTGCTCATATTGTCGCAAACTATCATAATGCCAGACAGAATATAGATATGGATGGTGTTAATTTTACCGATATGCCTTTTCTATTAGGCAGCACAGACAATACCACCAGCCAACAGAGCACTTATCAAAGTGCTTTATATCAGCGTTTATTTGCAATGGGTGTTGATAGCTATCAATTAGCCCCTTTCGTCAATTATCTTTACAAAAATCCATCTGAATCATTTAATGGCGATACAGGACAAATCATGATTAACAATGATGGTCATATTATTCGTACCTTACCATGGGCCACTTTTGAGCAAGGTAAGATAAAATTAATCAGGATAATGCTTCGCTTTATTAAGGATAATAATCAAAAAGGACAATACGCTGAAACCCTTGCTTTAAACTATCTGCAAAAACAGGGCTTAACTCGCTTATACCCATGACCTATGAAAATGCTTGATTTTCATAGAGAAGAAGATCAAAATTATCCAATGACGCAAATTACTCTCACAGCCCATGAA
>JAIVER010000182.1 GCA_023864145.1 Thiohalomonas sp.
TTTGTATGTTCTTTTCTGTCCCATTCTTGCACCTCAATAAGTGATTGTTATTATCTCTTATTAAAGTGTACGGTTCCATTAGACCACAACATGGCTTCCAAATTCAAGTCTGCTTGATGGTTCTGAACTTTGAGCATTAGTATTAATGACTCAATGTATTTTTTCCAAATAGAATTTTGAGTATCAATTTTGCTTTATCCCATTGTCCTCGGCGCATACGGTTGATCACTTGTAAGAAAGTTGAGAGATAAGTCGTTAAGAGTGCCTCTGGGAAATAGCGTTTTGTTAATTTTAGTTTATTCCTAAATAAGTAAAAATCAGACAAAATTGAAGAAGGTCGCTCACCCGTCGGTGAACCGATACTAGAACCTTCTTTGTGATAAACTTTAGCATCCGGTGCATAACAAAGCTTATATTTATCGTTATTTCTTATACACCAGTCAATCTCCTCATAGTAAAGAAAATAACTTTCCTCCATTAAACCGATCTCTTGTAAAAAACTTTTTGGCAGCAACCAGGAGGCAGCTGTAATATAAGCAAGTTGATTTTCATAATATTTATGATCAATTTTTTCATGAACCGACTTTCCTCTTCCATAAGTCGTTGATGCATTACCTGTCCATTTGTTATAACCATTTCCTCCAAGTGCCTGAATAATTGTAGGATCATCATAAAATATGAGCATACTTCCACAAATATTTTTCTCTGGATAATTCGTTGAATAGTTAACCATATTACTTAAGCAATCACCTTCAATAACCGTATCATTATTTAGCAGCCAGACATAATCAAAGTCATCTTGTTTTTGTGCATAACGAAGACCCACATTGTTACCCCCTGCAAAACCAAGATTTCCTCCTGTTTTAATTAGAATCAGTTCGGCCTGTGTTTCATTTGTCATTTCACCTGATTCTGCCTTTTCTCTGTCAATGACTTGTGTATTAATTGTTTTTTTTACAGGTGTTGATGTTAATGAGTAAAGTGATGAATTACTTGAAAGATTAAGTTTTTCTTTGCCTTCTGCCCATGCTTGAATATGCTTTATTGACTGATCATCCGAATCATTATCACAAACAATCACTTTGTAGTTCTCGTAATCCTGACGATAAACAGATTCTAAGCATTCAATTGTATTCTTCCACCCATTCCAATTTAAGATAACAATATAGACTTTTGGACTCATAATTTTTCCTTCCTGTTTTTTTTAATATTACCAAGACAAAGTGGTTTTCCTTTCTTAATGATCGATTCAAATATTCCCATCATTGCAAATAACAAGTATGAATATAAAAATGATTGTTTAATCAGTTCACCACTAAAGAGTTCTATTTGTTCATGCTCTTGAATCAATAGAGCAATAGCAGAGGCAAAGAGAGGAGGTAATAATGCATAGGCAAGATTACGTCCAAAGCGATAAATAATCATCCCTATTGTAAAATATTTAGGTATCAGTAAAACAATTCCAACATAATAGGACAGGACATGAATTACTCCAGCAAAAATCAACAGCCCAAACAAATAGTCAAGACGATACATTTCAAAGAGTTCATCATCGAGAAAGATTTCAATCATCCTTGAAGGCCCAATCAAGCTGATATAGCCTAATAAATATAAAAACTGACTAATGGGATTAATGATTGAACGGTTTATAATTTTATTAATAATTTATCCAGTTATAATGAAATATCAAATTAAAATATGTCTACTGCTTGATTATTTTTTCACATACAACTTTGAACTTATTTTTTGCTTTTCATATTCCATTACCATTTTTATTAAAGATTTCTTTATAAATGCACAAGATATTCCACATCAAGTATTAATATTGAATTTCAATTAGTTACAAACAATTATCTTAGAATCTTTCATCATCTCTAAATCTTTATTTGTAAAATGCAAAAGCTGCATAATATCCATTCATTTTTGTTGGATAATAATTTTTTATTATCCAAAAATCTGTAATTACATACTTTTTCATAACATTGGTAAGTAATTTGCTGTCACACTTAATAAAGAAAATAATAATTTTAAATTCAATAGGATAATGAAAAGATATCTGATAACTGGCGGTTGTGGATTTATTGGATCTGCAGTCATTCGTCAATACTGTTGTGGTCTAATGGAATCGTACACTTTAATAAGAGATAATAAGAATCACTTATTGAGGTGGAAGAATGGGACAGAAAAGAACATACAAACAATATTCCAAAGAATTTAAAGAAGAAGCAGTAGCTTTGGTCAGAGAGCAAGGCTACTCAGTTCCAGATGCGGCTAAATCACTGGGAATAGTCAGTAATATCCTGTATTGTTGGAAAGAAAAACTAGAATCATAGCTTGAGAGTAAATCATTCTCAGAAGATGAACGAGAAGAGCTTAAACATCTACGTAAAGAAAATAAGACTTTACGCATGGAGAAAGAGATTTTAAAAAAGGCCAGTGCCTTCTTCGCGAAAGAAATGAAGTAAAATTTGACTTCATCAAAGACGAATCACCCCATTTCCCGGTAAGTATTTTATGTCGGGTTATGCGTGTCAGTACATCAGCTTATTATGCCTGGAAAAAACGACCAGGTCAGCTGATCAGTGCAGAAATGCTGCACCTGTATCGTCGTATGAAAGAGCTGTTTAAGCAAAGTCGAAATAGCTTAGGTAGCCGTGAAATGATGAAAAAATTACGTAAAGAAGGCTTTCAAATTGGTCGTTACAAAGTACGCAACCTTATGAAAAAGTTGAAATTAAAAGTCACTCAACGCATTGCATACAAAGTAACCACTAAAAGAAATCATAATGATGAGGTGGCGGATAATTTGCTTAATCAGAACTTCGATCCTGTTGCGCCTAATCATATTTGGGCCGGAGATATTACCTACTTAAAAACAGGTGAAGGCTGGATGTATTTGGCTGTTGTAATGGATTTGTACTCGCGCCGTATTGTAGGCTGGTACGTCAGCAAACGAATGACAACAGACTTGATATGCAAAGCAATGATCATGGCCTGCAACTTAAGGCAACCACCTTTTGGGCTTGTTTTTCACAGTGATCGAGGTTCTCAATATACCAGTAAGCGGTACAGAAAATTACTGAGTGATTATGGGATCCGAGCAAGTATGGGTGATGTTGGAGCTTGTTGGGATAATGCCGTAGTTGAACGCTTTTTTGGAAGTCTCAAGCACGACTGGATATTTAAAATTGCTCAACCTACCCGTGAACATATGAAGAAAGATGCCGCAGTTTACATGAGGTATTACAACCTTGAAAGGCTGCATACAGCGAATGGTCATCAGTCACCAATTAACTATGAAAATTCTCTAAAAAAAGTGTCCGGTTGGACTTGACCAGTACAATAAGGACGTAACACTGAATTAAATCCTTCAATCGCACTGGATGCCCGATAACGATTTTCGAGTAAACCTTTAATGCGATCAAGTAATTTATCCAGGTTGTCACCCGACTCTTGCTGGAGATTACGAAAAAGCGCCTGAAAGAATTGGTATTTTTTTTGATAGTCTCGAATGTGTTTTTGCTTTTTCAATTCATCAAGCAGACGTAATAACAAGCAACTTCGGCTGACCTGAACCCTGGAGTATTGTGGTGTTAAAATAGGCAATTCAACATCCAGCGCATGGGAGGCATAAGCAATACCAGTCACTCTATTTTCAATGTAAGTGGCCAGCTTCTGGTAATGGTATTGCGGGATGATTTTTAATGTGGTTGCTGCTGTTCTCATCATCATTTCAACGCGACTACCTGAGTACAACTCAGCTTGTTTTTCTATGTCAGCCTTATAAGATAAACCTTTTGGTTTCTTATAACTGAACTTATTTTGGTGCAACCATTTATTAAGTCCTGATACC
>JAIVER010000183.1 GCA_023864145.1 Thiohalomonas sp.
TTATGTTGCATTTCTAGAGCTGATTTTTCATGGGCTGTGAGAGTAATTTGCGTCATTGGATAATTTTGATCTTCTTCTCTATAAAAATCAAACATTTTCATAGGTCATGGGTATAAATTAGTGATCAGATAAATATGTCTTTTTTCTTTTGGGCTCCACACAGCAATTAACCGGACAAGCTCACCATTAATTTCAATATCCATATCAACCAGTTGTTTTTTAGGTCACCGAGTCTGAAGCTGGGATAACTGGGGCCGTTTTTTATTAACCAGTCTCTTGCCATCACCTTGAACTGCCTGATGAACCAGTGCTCGTTTTAAGCCTTTGGCTCTTAGGACATAATAACCACCGGCTTCATCCAATTTGAGAATAAAATTACTGGAATAATAGCCTCTGTCAGCCAAAAAGAAGTAGCCCTTTAAATCATCAACCGCTGGCATTTCCGCTCTTTCTGAGAAAGTATCCGGTGTAATCGTGGCTTGTTCAAAACTGCCATTATGCAAATTAATTGTTGCATGAAGTTCTATGGCAGCAGGACTAATTTTGGTGAATCGTCCAGGCCAAATATTTTTTAAACTTTTTTTAACAGAAAATGAACTACCATCCTGTATCAACACTTTGTTAAACTGTGAAAAATGACTATTGTTGTACCTGAGTACATCATTTATCCAGCAGCTAAAAACCTTGTCGGTAACGGCTTTCATCAACTCAGCCAATGCCTCTTTGGATAGCTGATTATGAAACGGTTTGTATTTTACGCTTTGTCCCGTCAGGTGATTAAAATACCTCAGTATATCGGATAAGTACCGCGTGCCTTTTTCTCCAAGCGGACATATCATGCCTATAAGCAGTTGAAATACCGTTACATTCCTTTTCCTTTGAGTAAAGCCCGTTTCTTTTCCCAGTCGATTTAATTTATTTTCGCTTAAGACTTGTTTCAGTTTTTTGATGATTATGGTAATGTTCATTGGAAGCTTTTTTGTAATGAAAATAGAGGTGTGAGAACTCCTATTTGATCATCAATTGAGCTTCATTTCAACTTCTTAAGATCTTACCTATGAATATGTTTTATTTATGATACTGCTTGCTATGCTCATGCACAGCATCAACAAACACACCCACATTTTCAGGATCAATATGCTGATGAATACCATGTCCTAAATTAAATACATGACCATTACCTTCACCATAACTGGCTAAGATAGTTTTAACTTCCTGTTCAATACGCTCAGGCTTAGCATATAGGATAGTTGGATCCATATTCCCCTGCAGAGCAACTTTATCACCAACACGGGCACGTGCATCAGCCAGATCCAGAGTCCAGTCAACACCTAAGGCATCACAGCCTGTGTCAGCCATACTTTCCAGCCAGCCGCCAGCACCCTTGGAGAATAATACGACAGGTACTTGTCTTCCGTCATTTTCACGGGTCAGGCCATCAACAATCTGCTGCATATAGAGTAATGAAAATTCTTTGTAATCACGTGGTGTTAATACGCCTCCCCAGGTATCAAAGATCATAACGGCCTGCGCACCAGCAGCAATTTGTGCATTTAAATAGCTGGTGACTGATTGCGCCAGAGTATCAAGCAGCTTATGCATGGTTTGCGGTTCATCAAACATCATGCCTTTAACTTTACCAAATTCTTTAGTAGAACCACCTTCAACCATATAAATTGCCAGAGTCCAGGGACTACCGGAAAAACCAATAAGAGGTACACGACCATCAAGCTCTTTGCGAATAGTACGTACGGCATTCATTACATACTGCAATTCACCCTCAGGATCAGGTACGCCTAAGGCGTTTACATCTGCAGCTGAACAAATGGGCTTATCAAACTTAGGGCCTTCACCCTGAGCAAATCGCAACTGTAGACCCATAGCATCCGGAATAGTAAGAATATCTGAAAATAAAATGGCCGCATCCAGTTCATAGCGTTCAAGCGGCTGAATAGTCACTTCACAAGCCAGCTCGGCATTCATACACAAATCCATAAAGCTGCCGGCTTTTTCACGAGTCGCACGGTATTCCGGCAGATAACGACCAGCCTGACGCATCATCCATACAGGAGTCATATCAACAGGTTGACGAAATAAGGCCTTAAGAAAGCGGTCGTTTTTCAATTCACTCATTTATTTTTTCCTGATTAGGAGTTTTGAAGATAGATTATTGAGTGAGTATTTAGCCCAGTCAATAATATTTGATTGCTGTCTATTATATTTTTATCAGTAAGGCCTAGTCTTTGTCAACAGACTATACATCAAGATAGTCAAGAATACCTTCCGCCGCCTGACGTCCTTCTGCAATAGCTGTAACCACTAAATCAGAGCCGCGAACCATATCACCGCCGGCAAATACTTTGGGGTTTTTAGTTTGATATTTAAACTCCTGAGCAACGGGTGCGACAACACGTCCACGTTCATCCTGAGTGATGTCAAAATCACTGAACCAGTCCGCAGGGCTTGGTCTGAAACCAAAGGCAATTAAGACAACATCTGTTGGAATAATTTCTTCTGAGCCTGCAATTGCCTCAGGACGACTGCGACCGCGTTCATCAGGCTCACCGAGTTGAGTCGGCAGTAATTTAATACCGGTTACTTTGCCGTTTTCGCCGACAATTTCAACGGGCTGACGATTCCATAAGAATTGTACGCCTTCTTCTTTAGCATTCTGAACTTCTTTTTTAGAACCCGGCATATTAGGTTCATCACGACGATAGGCACAAAACACTTCATCAGCACTTTGACGAATTGATGTTCTGGTACAGTCCATAGCGGTATCACCACCACCGAGTACAACGACTTTTTTGGCTTCCATGCTGATATAATCTGTTTCATAGTCATAACAGTTTTTGACATTTGAAATCAGGAAGTCTAAAGCAACATGAACACCATCCAGATCTTCACCCGGAATACCTGCTGTCATTGAGGTATAAGTACCCATGCCCATAAAGACCGCATCATGCAGATCCAGTAGTTCCTGAAACTGAACAGTCTCACCGACTTTGGTATTTAATACAAATTCTACACCCATTCCTTCAAGAACTTCCCGGCGTTTTTTAACAACAGCCTTTTCTAATTTAAACTCCGGGATGCCAAACATCAGTAAGCCGCCAATTTCCGGATGCTGGTCATAGACAACTGATTTAACACCATTTCGTGCTAACACATCAGCACAGGCTAATCCGGCCGGACCGGCACCAATTATAGCCACTTTTTTACCGGTATCCTGTACCTTTGATAAATCAGGTCTCCAGCCTTGTGCTAAAGCAGTATCGGTAATATAACGCTCAACTGAAGCAATGGTAACAGCACCAAAATCATTATTTAGAGTACAGGCACCCTCACATAATCTGTCCTGCGGGCAGACTCGACCACAAATTTCCGGCAGTGAATTGGTGCGGTGAGATAATTCTGCCGCTTCAATAATTTTGCCTTCCTGAGCCAGACGCAACCAGTGAGGAATATAGTTATGAAGCGGGCATTTCCATTCACAATAAGGATTGCCGCAATCCAGACAACGATCGGCTTGTTCTGCAGTTTGCTCCTGATCGAAAACCTCGTATATTTCTTTATATTCTTTGATGCGAATGTCTGTTCCCTTTTTAGAAGGATCTTTTCGATCAACCTGCATAAACTGGAATATATTACCCATAATTTTACCTTAAATTATTTAAAGTCTTTAGTCTGTTTCTCTAAAGGCTTTTAGCTACCTTGTGTAAATGCTTTAAGCGGCTTCGTTAGAGACTATACGCAATCAACTTGAAAATGCAGGATCGAACACTTGGAAATTATCATTAATTCGAGAATCTAAGGATTTTCCAATGCTCGGTAAAATTTCATCA
>JAIVER010000184.1 GCA_023864145.1 Thiohalomonas sp.
TTTTACCGAGCATTGGAAAATCATTAGATTCTCGAATTAATGATAATTTCCAAGTGTTCGATCCTGCATTTTCAAGTTGATTGGGTATACGGCTAACAATGATGCTCTACTGGTTTGATGATATCTCTGATACTCAATTAAATGTAAATTCAAGCGATTGAATTTATTAAATAAATTTTTCTAATGTTGTTGTATTAACACCATCAATGCTGGCATAGAAGACAGAATCTGTCCATTTATTCATAATAAACCACCCTCTCCCACTTTCACTTTCAGATGCAACCAGTTTATCAGATATTGCCTGTGTCATTGTCTTTCCTGTATCTGAAACAGTGATCGTTACTTGCTTGTTCTCCATTAACCATTCAATATGGAGATTATTTCCAGCTTCATTATCATAGGCGTGTATTATGGCATTGTTAACTGCTTCTACAACGCAGGTTTCAATTTGAAAACAAGCAGTGTCATCCATTCCATGTTCTCGGCACAAAGCTGATACCGCAACACCAACTAATGAGACTCGCTGCAGAAGGCTTTCAATATCAAAGGAAATGCTTTGCATTGGGTTACTCTTTGAAAAGTGACAGATACATTCGGTTCAAATATACGTTCAGTGTGGCTTTATTTCAACGCCAAGTAAAGAAACATCATCAGCAAAGGAGTCATTTCTAATCCCAAGCCCATGCCACTGCTCAACACTGGTAACAATATTATTAATACTCTGTTTTAACGACTGTTGTTTTGATTGTTGCAGAGTTTTCTGTAAGCGCTGAACATCATAGAGTGAGTCATTTTGATCACAACATTCTGTAATGCCATCAGAATAAAGCAAGAAACGATCGCCAGGATTCAAATGAAAGCTCACATTATTGTATTGCGCATCATCAATTAAACCCACCGGATACCCCCCTTGCCCCAAAAGCTCCATGGTCCCATTCTGTCTTGCCACCATGGGATAAGGATGCCCTGCCTGGCATAAGCTTCCCTCACCCGTTTGTGTGTTTATAATGGCATACACCATTGTAAAATAAAGCATATCATCATTCTTGTTAAGAAAGTTTTCATTGAGTAATTGAATGATTGCTGCCGGATCTCTAAAATTGGGAGCGGCATTCATGTCGCTCTTTTGATTATAAACAAATTCAGAACACTTTTCAGAGCTTAACATCTTATTCAAATACACGGACAACATAGCCGCAGGAACACCATGACCTGAAACGTCAACCAAATACAAAGCAAGATGTGTGTCATCCAATGGATAAAAATTAAACAAATCACCGGCTAACTCATCTGCAGGCCTGTAATCCCAGGCAATATCAACGGGTAATTCTATATCTGCTGATTTTGGTAATAATGCTTGTTGTATTTTAGCTGCCGCGTCAATATCATTTTTTATTCGTTGATAATTCTGTTTTATTTTATTGTGTGCAGATTTAAGCTGATTATTTTTTTCCAATAATTCACGTTCTAGCTCTAGTACTCTTATTCCTGCCTTAATACGAACATTGAGCTCTCTTGAAGAGACCGGTTTTGATATGTAATCATCAACTCCTGATTCAAAACCAGTCACTAAATCATCATTTGAAACTCTTGCAGTCAGTAAAATAACGTATACATACTGGACACTTTCTAGCTCATTTCTTACACGCTGACACAATTCGACACCTGACATTTCAGGCATCATCCAGTCAGTGAGCAACAAATCAATACTTTCTGTCTGTAACACTGTCCATGCTGCTTCTCCGTTATGACAAACTATCACTTGATGTTCCCATTTCTCCAATACATTTTTTAGATATAAACAAACAGATTCATCATCATCAGCAATTAGAAGTTTCATATTATTATCCAATAAAGGCTTCAAGCAGGATTAGATAATGATAGAATTGCATTTGCTTTGCTATCATTCATTTTAAAAAAATCATGCAATTTTGTTATTTCCAATAACTGAGTAATTGTCTCAGTTGGATTAATTAAAATCATTTGTTTATTTCGTTTTTTTAGATCACGTTGCAGATGGAAGAAAAATTTTAATCCAGTACTGTCTAAAAAAGAAAGGCTGGATAAATCAAGAATACAATCACCATCCCCAAACAACTTTATCGACTCATCAAAATTCATTAAAGCAATTGCACTGCCATCTAATCGTCCCACCAGACTGGCAATTGTCAATTTTTCATTTTGCTCCGCAATAATAATGTGTTTATTATTATTTAAATTTTTGTTTTTTTCAGAAAAAAAGAGGGGTAGATTATTTCTTTCTTCGGATTCATTAATCAAATCCCAAACATGAGTTAACTTCAGCAATCGCACAATATCATCATTAATCAGACCAATTGATGAAACATTGACCTGATTCTTCTGTAATCGTTTATAGAATCTGACCAACATACCTAATGCATTTGAATCAATCATTTCAACATCAATAAAATCAAATATCAGATTTTTATACTCACATGAGTAGTTCTCCCAATTATCGATAAAAACCTGCATACTTTGACTATCCAGACGCTTTGATAACTTGACCTTCACTTCATATGAATTCCAGCCCTGCACAATATCACATGGATAAGGTTTTTTGTCATGAATTAACTCTCGATTTTTTTTTCTTTGTAATAAATTTGAAAGTAATAACGGAATAGTTAACACACCCAGCTTGGGAATAGCAATAGCATAGCGTTTCCACAATCTTTTAGGATCCTGTAATATGCGATAGAGCCATTCAAAAGCACTCTTTTGCACCCAAAGCGGCGCCCTACTGACATTACCAACAATAAACTCATAAGTACCACCAATTCCAATGGTAACAGCAGCCTTCAATTTATGACTATTACGATTGAACCACAACTCTTGTTTTGGATTACCAAAGCCAATCAATAGAACATCTGGTTTTACTTTGTTAATTTTTTCCAGAATTACTTTATCCCGTTCATCAGCTGTCAGCATTTTTTCACCCTCTGTATAAACAAAGGGTGAATCAACACCAACCACATTCAGTCCAGGATAATCCTTAATCAATTTATCAGCTGCCTGTTGGCCGATATCACCATTTCCACCTAGAAAATAGATAGAATGACCCGTTTGAGCAAATTTTTTAGCTAACGCAGGAACCATATCAGCTCCAGTTACACGTGCTTGTAATGGTGCATTCAATAAACGAGACAACCAGACAATGGGCATTCCATCTGCAGTTGCCAAATCAGCATTTCTTAAAATATCTAACAATTCAGGATGCCTGGCAGAAACAAATGGAAACCAACTTAATGAATTCATCAAAAAATCAACATTAACTGTAACTACTTGTTTTGGTTGCCAGTCAAACTGATAATCCTTGATCATAGAAAGGATGCGATGAACCGTTGAATCAAGTGAAAGATTATCAATAGGGGTGCCAAGAATCATCACTTCAGGCAGTTGCTCAGTCTGGTCATACATATTTTTCACCATTCATTTATTAATAATGTAATGATGTTATTGCAAAGAGAGTACCAGTTCACAATATCCTTTTAAAAACAAACGCTTGTCAATATATTGTGCTTATAGTTTATTTATAATCATAAGGAAAATCATTAAGGATTCGCAGATTGCAAAATTCTTTTTGCAATCTGTAGGAGTAGAATTTAAATTCAGGGAGGGTTGTACTGGTCAAGTCCAACCGGACACTTTTTTTAGAGAATTTTCATAGTTAATTGCTGACTGATCAGCATTCGCTGTATGCAGCCTTTCAAGGTTGTAATACCTCATGTAAACTACGACATCTTTCTTCATATGTTCACGGGTAGGTTGAGCAATTTTAAATATCCAGTCGTGCTTGAGACTTCCAAAAAAGCGTTCAACTACGGC
>JAIVER010000185.1 GCA_023864145.1 Thiohalomonas sp.
ACCGAGCATTGGAAAATCATTAGATTCTCGAATTAATGATAATTTCCAAGTGTTCGATCCTGCATTTTCAAGTTGATTGGGTATATACCACCCATGAAATAAAGAGCTGTCAATTCATGGCTCGAATGATTGCATTGATATGTAAGGGGTGGAATTTATTTGTTCGATTAGCCATTCCACACAAACACCATGAGGCAATTACCAGTCGTCCATTATTGCTCAGTAGCATTGGCAGATTGACTGAACATGGTCGTCAAAAGAAGATGGTTATTACCAGCACTCATGGTGATATTACAACATTAAAATCAGCATACATCCGACTTGTCAACTTTTTTGATGAGCTTAAAACAACTGCAACGCAGTTAAATTACAATGAGTGCTGGAGCCTTATTTTGGCAAAGGCAATGGAGAAATTTAAGGTTAATCTGGGCTCTGATAATTATGTGAGACTGCCAGCTCCTTCATAGAACATAATGAGTCATACTTTTAGGTTGTTTATGCTAAATTTTGCTTGCTGGCAGGCTTAACTGATTTTTTTAGGATGAAAGAGGTCTGTCAATACAAGCTAAGGCAGTTATAAGGTATTCACCTTGATTGTAAACGACGAATCAAAAAAATGTTGTAAAATTTTAAATAAATACCACGCATCTTTTGTACCGCATAATTCTCTAATCGAATGCATGGCAAAAGTTGGTACTCCAATATCTAATGTTTTAACACCAATTTCAGCGGCCGTAATCGGGCCAATAGTGCTGCCACAGCCCATATCGGTACGAACCACAAAGTTTTGCACCGGCACCCGGGCTTTTTTCGCTAACATTTTAAAGACGGCGCCTGTTTCACAATTTGAGGCATAACGCTGATTCACATTGACTTTAATAACCGGACCCTGATTAATAATTGGACCATGATTAGCATCATGTTTATTAGAAAAATTCGGGTGAATTCCATGTGCATTATCAGCTGAAATCATCATTGATTGATCAATCATACGTGTCAGTGACTCTGCGGAACCAGCTAAACGCTCTAATACAGATTTTAAAAAAGTTCCCTGAGCACCTGATGTTGAGGAGCTGCCAACCTCTTCATGATCACTGCAAATTAATAAACTGGTTCCCTGATCATTAGCATGAACCAGAGCCTGCATAGCAATATAACAACTCAATAGATTATCTAAACGACTACTGGCTATAAAGTCTTCTTTTAGACCAACATAAGAAGCTCCCTGAGTATCATAAAAGCTCAGTTCAAAATCAAGAATGTCATCAATATTAATCCCCTCATATTGAACTTCTGCCTGCTGTTTTAAAATACTTTTTAGCGTATCTACCTGTTCATCCGTTGTACCATCCTCATCTTCGTCAACAATCATTAATACCGGAGGTATATCTGTTTGCGAATTAATAGTGCGATTTTTATTGGCCTCTCGATCAAGGTGAATAGCAAGACTAGGAATACTGGCAACTGGTTTTTCAAAATTAAGCAGGCAGCTATGTATAGCATGAGAACTATCCTGATACACTATTTTACCCGCCAGAGATAAATCACGATCAAACCAGGGGTTGAGTAAAACACTACCATACACTTCAACACCTAACTGCAAATAAGATTGACTTACAATTTCAGCGTTAGGCTTTACTTTCAAACAAGGACTGTCCGTATGAGCCCCCAATAATCTAAGACCAGTTTCAAGCACATTCTTATGCCCATAAACAAAAGCAATAAGCGAACTGCCATTACGTGTCACATAATAGCCTTGTCCCGCCTCTAATAACCAATTTTCAGATTCAGACAAGCATTGAAAGCCATTGGACTGCAGCAGTTCTATTTGATTTTTTACCACATGATAAGATGTTGGTGAGGTGTCAAGAAAATGAAACAAATCTTTATTAAATTGTTTCATATCCAATGAAGAGGTATTCATGCTATCGGTATTCGGCATAAATTACTGCCCTGCATGCACATTATAGTTTGAGGAGCCTCTTTTGAGGGAACCACATAAACTCTACTGGGTAAAAGTGTCATCGCTTCTATTTTATCAACAACACTAAAGACTGGCTTGCCTCCCATTACTGCATATTCAACATCAACTTTCACATAATAGGTTTGACCTGCTTGTACCGTTATGGTGATTGATTCACCCTTTTCAAGATTTCTATCACCAACACTATAGGTATGTTCTCCAGCATTACTAAATAGGTAAAAATAACTATTTTGAGCCATTGCACCCATTACTTTTTTGTTTTCTGATAAATTAAAACGATATGTTGAGCCTATAAAACCAGGAGTAGGATAAAAATAAATCAAAGGCTGATCGGACCTGGCTTCTAGAAAAACAGCAGGTTGAGAATAATCAACCGGTGCACAGGCTGATAACGATAAAGTAATGACAAAAATATGAGTAAAGTATTTCATTCGGCTTACTGGTTCCTTAAATTTATTCTGTTATTTTAGTGCTTCAGCACAATCTTTTATAAGTTGGTGACCTTCATAAATAAAACCTGTATAGATTTGTACTAATTCAGCACCCGCTGATATTTTATCTTGTGCATCCTGTGCTGAAAAAATACCACCTGCAGCAATAATAGGGATTTTGCCTTTTAGTTGTTCACTCAGAACACTAACAACATGTGTAGACGGTTTATTGAGCGCTACACCACTGAGTCCACCCTGCTCTTCTGCATGAGCTAATCCTGCAACAGCGCTGCGTGATATAGTCGTATTGGTGGCAATAACGGCATCAATTTCTTTTTCCATTAATAAATCGGCTAACAGACGAATGTCATCATCCTCCATATCCGGTGCAATTTTAACGGCAAGAGGGACATATTTTTTGCTGCTTTGTGCTAATAATTTTTGTTCCGATTTTAGCACGTCCAAAAGATGTTTAAGTTCATCACCAAATTGCAGTGTTCTTAGTCCCTGTGTATTGGGCGAAGAAATATTAATGGTAATATAATCGGCTAAAGAATAAACACGCTGCAGGCAAATTTTATAATCATCTGCCGCAGATTCAACTGGCGTATCAAAATTTTTACCTATATTAATACCGATAATAGTATCTTTATTGGCTTTTTTAACTTGCTCAATCAGATGTTCCACCCCTTTATTGTTGAATCCCATGCGATTAATAATGGCCTGTGCTTCAGGAATACGAAATAATCTGGGACGTGGATTACCCGGCTGGGGTCTGGGTGTTATCGTACCTATTTCAATAAAACCAAATCCAACTGCAGATAAGGCATCAATATAGTCGCCATTTTTATCCAGTCCAGCAGCCAGTCCGACTGCATTTGGAAAGGTCAGTCCCATGACTTCTCGTGGTGCTGAAACGGGCTTAGCAAAAACCAGAGAAGATAATTTGCTGGAATATAATAGTTTTATAGCCTTTAGGCCAAGCAGGTGTGCTTTTTCAGCATCAATACTAAAGAAAAAGCGACGAATAAGCGGGTAGATAAAAGACATAGGTACAATTCTTTAATTAACTAAAGTTTAGAGTTTCAGATTCCCCAAAAGAGGAAAAAAATTTAAAAATATAACATAAAACAGTTGACAAAAAAAGGCGGTATCCTTGCCGCTCCTAATAAAAATTGCTTTTAAAAAGAAAAAAGCAATTTTTATTAGGAGCGGCCTCTAGAAAATTATTCGAAATTTCTGAAGACCGCAATGAACACGAAAGGATACGGCAATATTCCCTGTAAACTGTTTTATTACATAACATTTTTAGCTCGAGCACTACCCCCTCGGAGCATAAAAACGTTTATTCAGTTACTGATTGGTAGTTTATTAACCCAATCAGGGTTTGTAACAAGCTCGTGG
>JAIVER010000186.1 GCA_023864145.1 Thiohalomonas sp.
AATTTTACCGAGCATTGGAAAATCCTTAGATTCTTGAATTAATGATAATTTCCAAGTGTTCGATCCTGCATTTTCAAGTTGATTGGGTATACTTACCTTCTTTATCATATATTTTTCCATCCCGGATGAAGCCTTTAGTCCCCCCGTTCTGATCAAGAATGCTCTGGCCTCTTATCTGAGCGATAAATTGCCCTTCTACATCGTACATTTTTCCTTCCGGAGTGATCATACCTGTATATTTTCCCCGGTCATTATAGATCTTGCCATCAAATGTTTTTGCATCAAAAGCTCCTTTTTTATCAATAAGCTCAATGGCTTGAACAGAGACACTCATAAATATCAACAGCACAATAGTGATAATAGAATATGTATGTTTCATCATAAACTCCTTAATTTTAAAGACCTAATTTATCCCACATAGCATCTACTTTTTTAACAACTTCTTCATCTTTAACAATAGCACGTCCCCATTCTCTATCGGTTTCACCCGGCCATTTATTGGTCGCATCCATGCCCATTTTTGAACCCAGACCGGATACCGGTGAAGCAAAGTCAAGATAATCAATAGGAGTGTTTTCTACTAATAAGGTATCTCTGGCAGGATCCATTCGTGTCGTCATCGCCCAGATGACATCATTCCAGTCTCGTACATTGACATCATCATCACAGACAATAACAAATTTAGTATACATAAATTGACGTAAAAATGACCAAACGCCGAAGATCACTCTTTTTGCGTGACCGGGGTATTGTTTTTTCATGCTGACTATTGCCATACGATAAGAGCAGCCTTCAGGCGGTAAATAAAAATCCACTATTTCAGGAAATTGTTTTTGTAGTATAGGTATAAATACTTCATTTAAGGCAGCACCCAAAACGGCGGGTTCATCGGGTGGGCGTCCGGTATAGGTGCTGTGATAAATGGGATCTTTACGCATGGTTATTCGTTCAATAGTGAATACAGGAAAATTATCCACTTCATTGTAATAACCGGTATGATCACCAAAAGGCCCTTCTGGTGCTTCATCACCAGGCTCAAGATAGCCTTCGAGTACAATTTCACTGCTGGCAGGTACATGCAGATCGTTACCAATGGATTTCACTAATTCTGTTTTTGCACCACGCAGCAGACCGGCAAATGCATATTCTGATAATGAATCAGGCACGGGGGTAACGGCAGCTAAAATAGTTGCTGGATCAGCACCCAGAACAACAGAAATGGGAAAACACTCGGCAGGATGTTGTTCCTGCCATTCTTTATAGTCCAGAGCACCACCGCGATGAGCCAGCCAACGCATAATTACTCGATTTTCTGCAATCACCTGCTGCCGATAAATACCCAGATTTTGACGTTCTTTATTAGGACCTTTGGTTACGACTAATCCCCAGGTGATTAATGGTCCGGCATCTTCCGGCCAACAGGTTTGAATGGGAAGTTGATTGAGATCGACATCATCGCCTTCCAGGACAATCTTTTGACAGGGTGCACGTCTAACAATTTTAGGTGCCATATCGAGTACTTTTCGATAAATTGGCAAGGTTTTCATGGCTGCTTTAAAACCCCTGGGCGGCTCAGGTTCTTTTAGAAAAGCCAGCAGCTTGCCGATTTCACCTAATTGTGAGACATCATTTTCACCCATACCCAGTGCAACACGTCTGGGTGTGCCAAAAAGATTGGCCAAAACAGGTATGGAATGCCCTGTTGGGTTTTCAAATAATAATGCTGGTCCTTCAGCACGCAGCACCCGGTCAGCAATTTCAGTCATTTCCAGATTAGGATCAACACTATGCTGAATGCGCTTAAGTTCACCAATTTCTTCTAATTTATCAATAAATTCACGCAAATCGTTGTATTTCATATAAACCTTTTTAAATTAGTAACTTAAAATAAAGAACTTTGAACCAGTTCATTGTATTGAACTAATTAATTATTACAATGTCTATCTATATAGGTAAGCGACTTACTGCAAACAGCAGCAGCGAGTTGCTTACAGGATGACCTTTTTACACACTGCACAGAGATAAAAAGAGGCATCTTGTCATTACATTTCTTTGGGTTATTTAATCGGCCGGGGTTATCCCTCCCCGGCACTTTTCTTTAGAGCTGTCTTTAGAATCGACAGTCCTTAGACTCTATAGCCGCCATGACGTCTTCGATTAAAGACATGCATCACAAATATTCCGAATAAAAACTCAGCACGGAAACTATTGCCATAATCAGATAGTTCTTTTTGAATAATTTGAAAATATTAGTATCGGAGCTGTCTATTATTGTTGGTAATTCAATGAGTGTACTGACATCAAATTGATTACTTGCTACTTCTTCATCCATTGCCAGAGAGCCCAATCATTGACAAGCGTTTTTGCAGCTGCTGATTACTTTTTTCGGCCCGAATTTTTTGCGCCTGCTTATCTTGAGCATCTAATCTAATTGTTCCCAGGCTTTAAGCTCTTCTTGTAGTGCTGAGACGGTTTCTTCATAAGCAGCCCTTTCTTCATTAGATAATTGGGCTTCAGACGCTGTGTCCGTGACAGGTGTTTGTGAAGCAGCATCTGAGTCAGAAAGCGAATTATTATTTAATGCGTCTTGCAGTGCTTTTTCCAGTTTATCTACTGTTAGTCTTGAAGGTTCATCCTGAGTCAAAAATCGAGCTTTTATCCAGCCTTCTGTACCGTCTGATATTTTAATCAGGCTGAACTCTTTCTATGTTTTTATAACTTCAACGGCCATACCACTGGCGATTAATTTTTTTATGGGACTTTCCAAACTTCCCTCTGTATGCAGACCCAATTGTAATCGGGGACTAATAAAATATTGCCCTTCTTCCTGAGCTGATACTTGTGATGCTGATATAAATGTAATTATTGATAACAGGCATAAGACAGCTTGATGATATAATTTAAATTTAGGATTCTGTTTCATAACTTACCTTCTTTTAGTGCAGCTATTCAATATATATTTCTAATTTATGCTGAGTAGTCACTTTTTTGGTTTCATTATACGGTAATACCACTATGTCTCAACAAAGCATCAATGGTCGGCTTTCGTCCCCTGAAACGAACATAGAGATCCATTGGTTCTTCAACGCCTCCCTATTATGAAGAAATTGTTCCCCGCTGTGTTGATCAAAATGCCTTTTTCTTCAAACAGGGAAAAAACATCAACAGATAACACTTCTGGCCATTTATAACTATAGTACCCTGCGGAATAGCCGCCAGAAAAATATGCGTAAAAGCATGCTGAAAACGGTTAAACTCAGGGGAAATAAACACAGAAATCATTTGCCGGGTTTCATCAAGTGTCTTTTGCACCTGAAGCAGAGCGTTACATTGATAATGAATATGCAGGTTAAAATCAAATAAAGCAAACTCTATTTGTCTTAGCATTTGCATTCCTGATTGAAAAATTTTCGCTGCATTCATTTTAGCAAAGATTTCATCGGGTAAGGTTTCTCCAGTCTGATAGTGCCTGGCGATTAAATTTAAGGACTCTTTTTCCCAACACCACTTTTCCATAAATTGACTGGGAAGTTCAACAGCATCCCAGAGTACACCATTAATACCTGAAACAGCGGAATAATCAACCTGAGTTAACATGTGCTGCAAGCCATGACCAAATTCATGGAAAAGTATATTGACTTCATCATGAGTAAACAAAGCAGGCTCATCACCAATAGGGGGTGTCAGGTTACAGGTTAAATAGGTGACAAGAATTTGTATCATCCCTTTATATACCCATGACCTATGAAAATGCTTGATTTTCATAGAGAAAAAGATCAAAATTATCCAATGACGCAAATTACTTTCACAGCCCATGA
>JAIVER010000187.1 GCA_023864145.1 Thiohalomonas sp.
CTTTAGCATTGTGAAAAAAATGATTATTTCTCACCTTTTCATTCATTACTTTCCATAACCGCTCTATCGGATTCAAATTTGGGCTATACCCCTGACCTATGAAAATCAAGCATTTTCATAGGTCAGGGGTATAAACTGGCATAGTACTTAACTGAAGGGGTAAAAAGGGGGATAAAAACAGAGTGTGTCATTTGCATTGTAATCTTCCAGATAAAGAGTGTTATTCTATAGTAATGTCTATTATTCTAGACTAAAAATTCCATTAACACAGCCTTTGCATCATGCTTATTGCCTGATTCAGGTATGTTGTGCCGAATAAATTGGCATGATTAAGAATGTGGTATAGATTATATAAAGTTTTTCGCTGATTGTAATCATTGTCAAGCGGCCAGGCCTCATTATAAGCCTGATAAAAATCCTGACGAAAACCGCCAAAAAGCTCCGTCATGCCTAAATCAGCTTCCCGGTCGCCATAATACAATGCCGGATCAAAAATAATAGGTCTGCCCTGATCATCAAATGCATAGTTGCCTGACCATAAATCACCATGTAATAATGATGCAGGTGGATTGTGGTTTGCTAATAGTGAATCCAGATTATTGAGTAGTTTATCAGACAAAGGCTGTAACTGATTTTTATAGCCTTTCTCGTAGAGCATTTTAAATTGAGGTAATAGACGTTCTTCACGCCAGAATGTCAGCCAGTTGGACTGCATATTATTGCTTTGGGGTGTACTGCCAATAATGTTATTTTGATACCAGCCATATTGAGATGTGGTTATTTTATGCATCTGAGCCAATGCATAGCCCAGTTGCTGCTGATCACCAGAGGGATTCATCGTAATATATTCCAGTACCAGATAACTTTTAGAGTCAGCAGTGCCAAAACAAACAGGGGGGGGGATCTGTATCGTGTCGATTTGTAATAACTCATTAAGGCTGTCAAATTCAACCTGAAACATAAATTCAAGACTGGCTGTATTGAGTTTGATAAAATACAACTGGCCGTCATTGCCTGTCACCTGATAGGCTGAATTAATACTGCCGCCGCCAATACTCTTTTTGTTTTGAATCTGAAAAGGCTTGTTCAGAGTTTGGCTGATGTGATCAGATATGTGTTGCCAATAGGTCATAAAAATACAATCATTATTGTTTTATTAGAATTGAGCTTAAACTCAATAGTTAAGGTGTTATTATCAGCGCTATGTTAGAAAACTCTTTGTCAGAAAAGAAGCTCAAAATTGTTCAGGTTGCTGTGCCGACACCGTTGCGCAGAACATTTGATTATCTGCTATCCAATGATATAAATCCACAAGATGTCCAGCCTGGCATGCGAGTTCTTGTGCCTTTTGGTCGAACTAGACAAATTGCTGTGGTAGTGGGCCAGTCTGACGAAACAGATATTGATGTTAAAAAATTAAGACTTGTTAGTAAAGTGCTTGATAAAAAACCGATTTTGCCGGAAAGCATTATTAAGCTGCTTAACTGGGTAGCTGCTTATTATCATCATCCCATTGGAGAAGTTTACCGAGCGGCATTGCCTGTCCATTATCGTAAAAAGGAATCGGCTCTTGAGCCTGGTGTGACTTTGTGGTTTTTAACTGATCTCGGCAAAGATGCAGACTGGGATTTATTAAAACGTGCCGTACGTCAACGAAGTATTTTAGAAGAGCTCAAACGCTCACCAGAAGGTTTAACGAGAGAACAAATTGCCAGTGAACAGGAAGGGCAATGGCAAAGTGCCCTAAAAGTATTAGTTGAGAAAAAATGGCTGGTCACAAAAGTACAGGAAAATAATAGTACACCATATAGACCGGGTAATGCGATCGGCAAGAATCCCGGTTTACAACTTAATACTGAACAGCAGGCATCGGTCGAGGCTCTACTGCAGCATGATGCCTCTTATCATGCCAGCCTGATTGACGGCATTACCGGCAGTGGTAAGACTGAGGTGTATCTGTCATTTATAGAACAGCAATTAAAAAATGCCCGCCAGGTGTTGGTTCTGGTGCCGGAAATTGGTTTGACACCACAATTGATCCATCGTTTTGAACACCGTTTTTCAGTAAAAATACAAACTCTGCATTCAGGTTTAAACAATACCCAGCGGATGAAGATCTGGCAGCAGGTATCCAGCGGTGAGGTGCGTATACTGATTGGTACTCGCTCAGCGGTATTTACACCCATGCCCGATCTGGGTGCTATTATTATTGATGAAGAACATGATTTATCTTTTAAACAGCAGGATGGTATTCGTTATTCGGCCAAAGATATTGCTCTGGTAAGAGCTAATTATGCTGATATTCCCATTGTTCTGGGAACGGCAACACCCTCCATGGAATCACTATATCTTTGTCAAAAAAGTAAAATGAGTCATCATAAATTACGCCAGAGGGCAGGTCAGGCAAAACCTCCTGAGGTTCACCTCATTGATGTCAGAGGGCAGTATTTACAGCATGGCATCAGTCGTACTTTAATTGATTTGATGCATCAGCATCTGGACAAAAATAATCAGGTATTATTATTTCAAAATCGACGCGGTTATTCACCTGTTTTACTGTGTAATAAATGTGGCTGGATCAGCCATTGCCACCGTTGTGATGCCAAGTTGACTTATCATCAGCAGCATAATCGACTGCGCTGTCATCATTGTCAAACGGAACAACATCTTCCGGCACAATGTCCAGAATGTGGTCATGGTGAATTATCTCATCTGGGCATTGGTACAGAGCGGGTAGAAAAGACCATCAGAGCACTTTTTCCTGGTATAGAAGTGATTCGTATTGATCGTGATACGACACAAAGAAAAGGCTCATTGCAAACCATGCTTGAGCGGGCAAGAGATGCTCAGAAGCAGATTTTGATCGGTACGCAAATGCTGGCTAAGGGACATCATTTTCCCAATGTGACTTTAGTGGCTATTTTAGATATTGATCAGGGACTCTATTCCATTGATTTTCGCGCACCGGAGAGACTGGCACAACTGATTGTTCAGGTTTCCGGTCGAGCAGGCCGGGAAGAGAAAAAAGGACAGGTTGTCCTGCAGACATCACATCCTGAAGATGACATACTCAATTCATTGCTTAATGAAGGCTATATGGGCTTTGCGGCAAAAGCACTGGCAGAACGAAAAGAAGTATTACTGCCGCCTTATGCTTATCAGGCATTAATACGAGCTGAAGCGAATAAAATTGAATATTATCAATTATTTCTGGAGTATTGTTTTCAGGTAATGAATTCCAGTAAACAGCACCTGCCTGCTGATCATGATATCCAGTTTTTAGGTCCTGTTCCCGCGCCTATGGAAAAGAAAGCCGGCAAGTACCGAGGCCAGCTGCTGATTCAAGCCTCTGCACGAAAAAATCTGCATAATATAATCAATGATCTCATTAAAACCATTGAAGCCAATAAAGCCGCACAACGAGTTCGCTGGTCAATTGATATTGACCCACAGGAATTGTACTAATTATTGACCTGTACTGTTTATTGGCTGAATCTGGATATAATATTCTGCCTGTTATTGAGATATACCTATGACCTATGAAAATGCTTGATTTTCATAGAGAAGAAGATCAAAATTATCCAATGACGCAAATTACTCTCACAGCCCATGAAATATCAGCTCTAGAAATGCAACATAAGCATTCTGGAAATGGAAAAGAACGAGATAGAATCAAAGCCATCCTACTTTGCTCTGAAGGCTGGAATGTTTCGATGATCGCTCAGGCTTTAAGAATTCATGAAACCAGCATATTACGTCACATTAAAGACTACAAAGGCTCAGAAAAGCTAAGCACTA
>JAIVER010000188.1 GCA_023864145.1 Thiohalomonas sp.
CTTATTTTGGCAAAGGCAATGGAGAAATTTAAGGTTAATCTGGGCTCTGATAATTATGTGGGACTGCCAGCTCCTTCATAGAACATAATGACTCAGACTTTTAGGTTGTTTATGCTAAATTTTGGTTGCTGGCAGGGTTAACTGATTTTTTTAGGATTACAGCTTTATTGAAACCGCTAAGGCCAATGAGATTGAACCTTATGCTTATCTGGTCGATGTGCTAACTCTATTGCCTTATGCTGATACGTTTGAAAACCTGGAAGCGTTGCTTCCCTGGAATTTTAAAAAATTGGAATTAGAAAAGATCAAGAACGCTGCTCATTAAGCGCTTACTTTTGACGAATCCGAATAGATGTTTTACGTTTATGTGATAACTTTTAACTACGCCATAAAAACTTAATATCAATATGCTACACTAATGCTTATGCCGCCAGCCCAGGAACATCAACAACTTCACGAACAGCTTGCTCCAGTCTATTCTGCAATTGACAATGGGCATGAATCCAGTGTTATCAAACTGGTTAACTCACTGCACCCAGCTGAAATCGCCTTTCTTATTGAATCTCTTCCTGATGAGGAACAACGCGAAAAAATCTGGAATCTGGTCGCCATTGAGCGCAAAGGTGAAACACTGACTCACCTGAATGATTATATTCGTATTCAATTTATTGAATCCATGCCCACCAGTGAGCTGGTACTGACTACACGCACAATGGATTATGATGATCTGGCTGATCTCTTACCGGACATGCCCGATGTCGTCAGCCGGGTATTACTTCAGTCAATGGAATCCCAGCATCGTGAACGCCTGGAGTCGGTGCTTTCATATCCTGAAGACAGTGCCGGCGGTTTAATGAATACCGACACAATATCTATTCGCACCGATATCTCACTCGAAACAGTCATGCGTTATTTACGTTTTTTAGGAAAAATCCCGGATACTACTGATAACTTAATCGTGGTCAATAAAGCCGGACTTTATCAGGGCGTACTATACCTGTCTGATTTATTAACACATGATCCTGATGACTCTGTAGCCAGTGTGATGAACACTGATTTAGCTGGTATCAGTGCTGCCACTGATCAAACTGAAGTTGCCGCACTATTTGAACGTCGGGATTTAATCACCGCCCCTGTGGTTGACGAACAGGGCTATCTTATCGGCCGTATTACTATTGATGATATTGTTGATGTCATCCGTGATGAAGGTGAGCATACTTTCATGAGTCAGGCAGGTTTAAGTGAAGAAGATGACATGTTTGCCCCAGTATTTGCCAGCAGCAAAAGACGAGCAGTCTGGCTGGGCATCAATTTATTAACTGCTTTATTGGCTTCTACTGTGATTGGTTTTTTTCAGGCCACTATTGAACAAATTGTTGCCCTTGCCGTACTGATGCCGATAGTCGCCAGTATGGGCGGCATTGCCGGCAGTCAGACTCTCACTCTGGTGATACGCGGTATGGCACTGGGGCAGCTGAGCAGCAACAACTATCGACTCCTGCTCATCAAAGAAGTATCCGTCAGTCTGCTCAATGGCTTACTCTGGGCTGTTGTACTCGCTGTTATTTCTGGTTTTTGGTTTTCCAGTGAGGCGCTTGCTCTGGTGATCGGTGTCGCAATCACCATTAATCTGGTGATTGCCGCATTTGCCGGGGTTGTTATTCCTATTGCTCTTGATAAAGTGGGTGCTGATCCTGCTTTAGCGGGTGGTGTATTTCTCACCACCATTACCGATGTGATCGGCTTTTTTGCCTTTCTTGGCCTGGCCAGTTTAATGCTGACCTGATAGTGATAATTTAAAGCAGATTTAATGACTTATTTCAAAATTCATATAAAGAAAAAGGAAATGCTCCTGGCCATTGGCCTGATCTCACTTTTCATAATGACATGGTCAGTTCTCAGTCCATTATTCCAGCAGCCCCCTCCCCATCAGTTTTTTTCCGCTGCACGTTTAACAACCAGCACTGAAAGAGCCCCCTTTTTAAGCACTCAGTTTGCTTCTCATGAATCAACACCTGAAGTCCATAGCGCCACAGCACTTGAACTGAACAATAATAATATTATGGCATTCTGGTATGGAGGCACTCGTGAAGGCCATAAAGATGTCACTATTTATCAAAATATCTGGAACAATAAAGGTAAAAAATGGGGACAGGAAAAAAGTATATTAACACGAGAATTCACCAGAGACGGTACTGCACGCTATATTCGAAAATTAGGTAATCCCGTGGTCACCCGAGGCCCTGATCATTCTATCTGGTTATTTTATGTCAGTGTATCCGTTGGCGGATGGGCCGGCAGCGCCATTAACCTGACCCGCTCTTATGATGAAGGGCAAAGCTGGTCAGCTCCCAAACGCCTGATCAGCTCCCCCTTTCTCAATCTCAGCACTCTGATTAAAGGTACTCCCATTCATTATACTGACGGCACTATCGGACTAGCGGTATATCACGAACTGATGGGTAAGTTTGGCGAATTATTAACACTCAATAAAGCCGGTGACGTGATTGATAAAATTCGCCTGTCATGGGGAAAAACCTCATTACAGCCCATTCTATTCCCCACATCGGCAAATAATGCGATTGCCATGATGCGTTATCAGGGTAAAGCCCCAAATCGAATCCTTATGCAATCAAGCAGTAATGGCGGCTTAAACTGGACAGCAGTTGAAAAAAGCACCTTACCCAATCCCGGTGCAGGCATCATTGGTCTGGTGTTAAATAATACAGACAATCACCTGCACAGAAAAAATCACAATCCCCTACTGCTATTAGCATTTAACAATGATGCAGAAGAACGTGAAGATATGAGGCTGGCCACGTCAGTGGATAACGGCAGCAGTTGGCAAGTAGTTCATGCAGTTGAAGAAAACAGACTGGAAGTGCCTGATAAAGACCAGCAATTTGCCTATCCATGGTTATTACAAACCCAAAATGGCAACATTCACCTGCTTTACACCTGGCACAAAAGCCATATCAAACATAGTGTATTTAATACCGCCTGGCTTAGCTCTAAGCTTAGCGATGCTCAACAAACAGGAGACTCAAAATGAATCTTCCTGATATTTATTCCCAGGCTGCGAACATACAAACATTGGTCGGTTTGACCGGTATTTCACTATTGCTTGCAGCCAGTGTATTAAGAGTATTCTTATTTTTTAAAGTAAAAAAACAAGTGGCAATATTGATTGCTTTGCTGGTATTTGCTCTATCCTATCTATCTATTTCCGGTGATTCAATCAACTTCTATTTGCGCGGCATCTTCAATGATATCAGCATTAGCTCATATATTTTATTAGGCTATTATTTTATTTCATCTGGGAGGACAACATCGATAATCAACAGCAATACTCAGCCAGTATTTTATCTGGCGACACTCACTGGACTATTTTTCTACCCTGCGGCTTTAGGTTTGGGGCCGATTGATCCCTATTCCTGGGGTTTTATCAATAAAGCACATGATCAGTATAGCTCTCTGATTTTTATTGTCTGTTTAGCAGGGCTGATGTTTTTTTCATTCTTAAAGCAATACAATTTGCTATTACTTTGTCTTGTGTTATCCACACTGAGTTATCAATCAGGCATTTTAGAAAGCCAGAACCTGTGGGACTATTTATTCGATCCGTTAATTTTTATTTACGCATTATTGGCAATAATTTACCGAATAAACAAAAAATTTAACCCTTTTTGACCTAATTTGCGTCTATACCCAATCAACTTGAAAATGCAGGATCGAACACTTGGAAATTGTCATTAATTCGAGAATCTAATGATTCTCCAATGCTCGGTAAAA
>JAIVER010000189.1 GCA_023864145.1 Thiohalomonas sp.
TTTTCATGGGCTGTGAGAGTAATTTGCGTCATTGGATAATTTTGATCTTTTTCTCTATGAAAATCAAGCCTTTTCATAGGTCATGGGTATAGATGTTCATACATATTAATTTATTTAACTTTGTTTCAGATTGAGATACTATAGTTAAAATATAATATAAAAACATTGCTCAACTATGCCCACTTAAAGTCTAGTAAGGGCCCACTCAAGCAGGGCATGACACTGAGGTATATGTATAATAGAAGGTATGAATTATGACGACTGGTACTTTGGCGTTGATTATTCTTGGTGTAATATTGGTACAAGTTGCTATTGTGATGTTACTCATAATTCATCGCCGCAAGCGTGAATATCAGGAGCTGGATAGATCAAAGGATGCTTCACCAGCTGTTATTTCCACACCATCGTCCTTATTATCGAAACAAACTGCAGAGACGGTTGCATCATGTTCTTCATGGGAGGGATATAGAGAGTTCTCAGTACAGCGTAAGGAATTCGAGGATAATAATAAGTCTATCTGCTCCTTTTATCTGGTGCCGCTCGATAGTAAACCATTACCTGTCTTCAATCCAGGGCAGTTTCTGACCTTCAAGTTGTTGCTTGAAGATCCGGTTACTTACGAATCTAAAACTATCGTACGTTGTTATTCTCTCTCTGATGCTCCCCGCTCTGACTACTATAGAATATCGATCAAACGAGTTCCTGCTCCTGCCAGCCAGCCTGATGTACCACCCGGCCTTTCCTCAAGTTTCTTCCATGACCATATTAAGGAAGGCAGCAAGATTTTGGTTAAGGCAGCATCGGGTCATTTTCACCTGATTGAGGAGGAAGAGCTTCTGCCAATCGTCTTAATTGGCGGCGGAATCGGTATCACCCCAATGTTAAGCATTCTTAACACAGTACTGGAGCGAGGAGTAAAGACTGAGGTATGGCTCTATTACGGTATACCTAGTAGTGATGAACACATCATGAAGGCACATCTACAGGTACTTGCCAGAACACATGACAATTTCCATCTGCATGTCTGTTACAGTGCTCCCAATGAGAGTGATGCTGAAGGTATCGATTATCAGCATAACACGTGGGTAGGTATTCCGCTGCTACGAGGCACTCTTAAATTGATGCGCTATCAGTTTTATGTTTGCGGCCCCAAGCCAATGATGGAGAGCCTGCTACCTGGTCTTGAGGGTTTGGGGGTCAATAGTAATGATATTTACTATGAATCCTTTGGTCCTGCTACGCTGATCAAACACAAGAAAACAGCACCGGCAGTAAGCAGTGAACAACCTGTTAACATCACCTTCACCCAAACCGCTAAAACTATCCTATGGGATCCTGCGGCAGATTCTCTCTTGGAATTTGCTGAAGCCAACGGTATTGAAGTGGAGTCAAGCTGCCGTGCCGGCAATTGTGGTTCCTGCCAGACAACAGTGAAAGCCGGTGAAGTTGACTATAATCAAGAACCTGATGCAGATCTTTCACCAGGGCACTGTCTGTTATGTATTTCTAAACCAAAGAACGACCTGACATTGGAACTTTAGGAAATTACCATGGAACGCTCACTCATACGAAAAGAAGTCACTCCCTTCCTGGTGTTATTTGGTTCGCTGATTGTTGCAACCATGATCATTGATACCTTGCTGCACCAGTTTGAACTGGTCTGGATTGGACGTTATTTGGGAATACCCGGAAGCATTCTGATACTGCTGTCGTTCTTTTACTCAATGCGCAAGCGCAAGTTGATCCAGTTTGGTAAACCAAAAAACATGCTCATCCTGCATGAGACACTCACCTGGACGGGGGCATTAATGATCCTGATACACGCGGGGATCCATATCTACGCTATCCTTCCGTGGCTAGCCCTGATTGCCATGTTGATTAATGTCATTAGCGGCATGACGGGTAAATATCTGTTAGATCGCTCACGTCGCTTCCTGACCGAAAAGAAAACCTTCTATTTGCAGCAGGGACTGTCTGAAGAGATGCTCGAAAAGCAACTGTTCTGGGATGCCATGACTTTTGATTTGATGAAAAAATGGCGTGCAGTGCATTTACCGATTTCACTTGCCTTTGCTGTGCTTAGTATTACCCACATTCTTAGTATCTTTCTTTTTTGGGAGTGGATATGAAAAATAATACTGCTCTTTTTATTGTTGCAGTCAATCTGCTCATTCTTGTCCTGCTGGCAATATTCATACCCCATTTGATGATTAGTCCGGGCAATCCCATTGATGCTCATACTGAACTCACCGAAGATTGCTTTGCCTGCCACACACCATTTTTTGGCAGTAGTCCTGAAAAGTGTATCGCCTGCCACAAAGTAGCAGAGATTGGTTTAAAAACCACTGAGGGACTTCCCATTCCTAAGGAGAAGAAAAATGTTGCTTTCCACCAAAGATTGATTGAGAAGGATTGCATTGCCTGTCACAGCGATCACAAGGGAGTGCAGGCTTTCCGTCCCATCAGTCAGTTTTCTCATCAATTACTGGAGCTGACTCTGCAGAAACAATGCGACAATTGTCATGTCAATCCAGATGATGCGTTGCATCGTGAGATCAAAGGTAACTGTGGACAGTGTCATAATCAGAATGACTGGTTACCAGCCACCTTTGATCATAAAAAATACTTCCGTTTTGACCGTGATCATAATACCGAGTGCGAGACTTGCCACATCAATAACGACTATGCTGATTATACCTGCTATGGCTGTCATGAACACTCTCGTTCAAAAATCCGCGAAGAGCATGTTGAAGAAGGGATTTATGACTATGAAATTTGTGTGGATTGTCATCGTAGTGCTGATGAAGATGAAGCAGAGCGTATTTGGAAGAGGAAACGGTTTGAAGCAAGAAAGTTAAGACCTTTTGAGATTAATCAATACAAAAAAAGAAAAGATAAAGAGCATGATGACGATGATGACTAAAAGAGATATTAGGTAGAGTTGTTGTCATTTCTTACTCGACCTCATCCTGCATTAGCTTCTTTATTTAGGAGAAATTTATGAATATGATTAAAATAAAGAAAAATTCCATTCAGCTATTTTTTATACCATCCTTACTGATGTTATTAATCAGTTCACTACCGTTTGCCAGTGCAAGCAAATAGTAGAGGTGTTTATTCTGGATATGATACGGATAGCGATGGCTATTTTGATAGAATGGAATATGAGCAATTGTATGAGTCGAAGCGAAAATATTCCAAAAATTTAGATAACTGGATATTTGATACTCTTGACTCAGATGATGATAATAAAATATCACAACTGGAAATGCTTGATGCCTTAATAAAAAATATGAAGCGAAAGAAACAAAAATAAAATTTTTTAGCTAAACTAAACACAGGTTCATTATTACCTCATTTAATGAGGTTATTACAGTGAGCTAATCTGATGAGCATGTAAAGAGGACTCTGCTATTAATTTATTCAAATAATACCCTAATTCATAATACAGAAAAGTGACTGTTTCGCCCCAAAAGAGTCATTTTTAACCATCATTACATACAAGCCAAAATAGCTGCTATTTGTAGACGGACTAAACCGCTCCGCGGTAGGGCTGACCTCACGTTCCTTGTTCTATCAACCTCAATCGAATACACCTCTTATTCATGCTAAAACCATGATCCTAAAAAAATCAGTTAACCCTGCCAGCAACCAAAATTTAGCATAAACAACCTAAAAGTCGGATGTATACCCAATCAACTTGAAAATGCAGGATCGAACACTTGGAAATTATCATTAATTCGAGAATCTAATGATTTTCCAATACTCGGTAAAATT
>JAIVER010000190.1 GCA_023864145.1 Thiohalomonas sp.
TTTTACCGAGTATTGGAAAATCATTAGATTCTCGAATTAATGATAATTTCCAAGTGTTCGATCCTGCATTTTCAAGTTGATTGGGTATATAGCATTGAAACCTTAATTGAAGCTTTAGATGTCCTGGATTCTATCGAATAATATTTTATCGGGAAGCATTCTATCAGGTAACAATAGCCCCTTAATCTAATCCTAATTTTTTTAAACTATAACGAAATTGCCGGTAGGTAACACCCAGTAATTCTGCTGCTGCTTTTCGATTCCAATGAGTGTCTTCTAAGGCTTGTTTTATTTGCTGCTCATCTTTTAATGGTGATAGTGCTGGCTTTAACAGGGGAGTAGGTGCTTCACTTGTTTCAGGTGTTTTGTCGATAGCCTCCTGAAGTGATAAATCATGTGCCTGAATAATTGATTCATCACACAATGTGACTGCCCGTTCCAGTATGTTTTCTAATTCACGCACATTGCCTGGAAATGAATAGCTCTTTAGTATCTCAGCAACTTCTGTTGATAATTGGTAGTCATCATCAAAGGATAATTTTTCTAAAAAGAGTTCACAGAGAAGATTAATATCATCAGCACGTTTTCTTAGAGGAGGCATCAGTAATTCAATAACATTAATACGATAGTATAAATCCTCTCGAAACTCCCCGTCAGCAACCAGTTGTTTTAGATTCTTATGTGTGGCACTGATAATTCGGACATCAATTTTTTCTTCTTTTTGTGAACCAACAGAACGAATGGCTTTTTCCTGTATGGCCCGAAGCAGCTTAACTTGCATAGACAAAGGTAAGTCAGCCACTTCATCTAAGAATAATGTTCCCCCTGATGCTGCCTGAAACAGTCCCTGCTTGTCTTTATTAGCGCCCGTAAAACTACCCTTTGTATGACCAAAAAATTCACTTTCCATCAGCTCAGATGGTATGGCTCCAGAGTTAACGGGGATGAAGGGCTTATCTGAACGTGAGCTCATTTGATGGATTTGTCTGGCAGCTAATTCTTTACCTGTTCCAGATTCACCACTGATATAGACCGGGGCCTGGCTTTTGGCCAGTTTGAAAATCATTCTATTGGTGTCCTGCATTGCAGGGGAATTACCAAGCAGTAATTTCTTTTCAGTTCTTGTGCTATCAACGGTTTTTTGTGCATCAAATTGATCAATGGTGGTGTTTTGCAAAGGTGCATTTTGCGGCAGATTTTTATCGGCCAACTTTATTGCTGAATTGACCAGATTTCTCAATTCTGCGAGTTCTAACGGTTTGGAAACAAAATCAAAGGCTCCGGCTTTTAATGCCTCAATAGCAGTATCCATATTTCCATGAGCAGTGATCATTGCAACAGGAATGTGTTTTGACTGAGTTTGTATCTTTTTGACCAGCTCAATGCCGTTACCATCAGGCAAACGCATATCCGTTAAACAGATGGAAATATTGTGAACATTCAGTAGTTGATAAGCCGTTTTTAGATCTCCGGCAGATAACGTATCAATATCCATACGATTAAGTGTCAGCTCCAGCAGTTCACAAATATCAGGTTCATCGTCAAGGATAAGGGCAAGATGTTTGGTCATATTAATTTTTTCTTCTCGGATCAGCAAAACTCAGTTGAAAACAGGCACCTTCTTTAATATCAATGTATTCTAACTTGGCAGAATTGCACACGGCAAGTTCTCGTGCAATATACAAACCCAATCCGGTTCCTGTCGCTTCTGTGGTAAAAAAAGGTTCAAAAAGTTGTGCGACATCTTCTTTGGGAATAGATTGACCAGAATTCATTACTTGAAGATAGGGGGTTTTGTTCATGGCATCAATACCTGCGGTTATTACTACCGGGCGAAAATGTTGATCATGTTCAATGGTGTGTCTTAATGCATTTTGTATTAAATTATTAAAAATCTGCTGTAAATGTTGTTGATCAAATAGCACCTCTAATTCTTCTGATGCAAATTTCAGATAAAATCGTTCTTGCGGTAATTGTATGTATTCATCAAGATATTCCTGAACCCAATGAAACAGGTTAATGGTTTCTTGCTCTGCTTTCTGGCGTCGGCTTAAACTAAGTACAGTGCTAATAATCTCATTGACTCTAACGGATTGTTTTTCAATGATCTCTGTTAAACGGTGATCGGTTTTTTCAAGAGAAGGGGATTCACTGAGCAATTCACCGGCATGACGAATGGCGGCTAATGGATTGCGTAGTTCATGGGCAATACTGGCAGTCAGGCGACCCAGAGAGGCTAGTTTTAATTGTTGAGCTTCTTGTGTGAGTTCAGCATTATCTTCGATAAAAACAACCGTGCCGCTATCAGGTTTATTACTCAGCGCTGCAAATTTAACGGTTAATTCAGTGGCGTCTTTTTCCAATGTGATGTTTTTTACATGAAAATCAGGTTCTGTTTTCCAGGTATGAAAGAGATCGCCAAGCTCTAAAGAATACTCATAAAGATTGGCTTGCTGTTCTGATTCTTTGTCCGTGAGTTTTAGTATGTTGATTGCTGTATCATTAACCAGTTTAACATTACCTAAATAATTAACGACGATAACAGCAGTTTGCATTCGCTGCATAATAAACTGAGTTAATTGTTCCATATTAGCCAGATCAACTTCTCTCTGGCTGGCAATTTCAACACTTTCTTCTGTTTTATTGACCAGATAATTAGTTAATAAGGCAGTAATAAAAAGTACACCGCCTAATAATCCCGTTTGAACATAAGAAGGAGATATATCGAGTGTAAGTTTTAAATAACTTTGGCTGGCAAATAATACCAGAGTGATAAGTGCAGCATATAAAACTGAGGCGCGTCCAAAAGATAAAATGCTGCTGGCAGCAATGGGAATGAGCAATAGTAAACCAACACCACTTTTTACACCACCACTGGCATGCATGATGAGAATAATAGCACAAAAATCAAAAAGGATATGAGAGTGTGTCAGCAGCCAGAGTGCCGGCCAGCGCCAGCGAATAGTTATACCAATAAGAAGACTGCCGGTCAGGTAAGCAAAACTGGCGATCTGAAATAATTTCGGGTGAGTAATACCGAAGGGGCTTATTTGAATATTAGAAAAAATCAGACTAACAAAAATACCTGAAATCAATACGCGGTATAAATTTAATAAATGTAATGGCCTCCATGATTTCTGTTCTTGAGAAAAATCAGGCTTGAATTCGGGTAAAAAAAAGGAATGTCCTGTATTTATTTGCCCGGATAACTCAGATTTTGACATGATTAATATTTACCAAAACTTACGTCTTTATGTTTAAGTTTATTTATGCTCAAGATAACAATCAAGGTGTTGATAACTGCAAAAAAATTGCCCCTGCTCATAGATACCTTCATTTTCAGGAATATGAGTTTTACAATAGACACAAGCTTTAATCTGCCGCACTTGTTTAGGCTCCTCCTGTAATTTTTTACGTGCCTTTTTCTCAACTTCTTTGACTCTGGCAGACCAACTATTATTGAGAAAACGGTAGCCCATCCAGGCAAGAAAAAGGATACCCAAGATTAGTAAAATTCGACCCACGAAATAATCCTGTAATAATTAAATGATTGAGCGATTAGTTTGTTTAAAACGGATGTTTCATTTTAACTAAAGTTTAGAGTTTCACATTCCTCAAAAGAGGAAAAAAATTTAAAAATATAACAGTTGACAAAAAAAAGGCGGTATCGTTACCGCTCCTAATAAAAATTGCTTTTGAAAAGAAAAAAGCAATTTTTATTAGGAGCGGCCTCTAGAAAATTATTCGAAATTTCTGAAGACCGC
>JAIVER010000191.1 GCA_023864145.1 Thiohalomonas sp.
TTTACCGAGCATTGGAAAATCATTAGATTCTCGAATTAATGATAATTTCCAAGTGTTCGATCCTGCATTTTCAAGTTGATTGGGTATAGATCAAATAAGACGGTGGTTATTTTGGCAACAATGCCCGGTTTGTTCTGACCTACTAAGGTCAGGATTTTCCATGTACTCATAGTTTTCTCGAATGGGGTTTTAAGTTATTAAGTTGTAAGTATTCAGGATAGCGGTTAAAAAAAGCCTGTGGTCATGTATTTTCTAACCATATCAGATTGGCCATACGTCCTGTTTTGCCATCCCGGCGATAGGAAAAGAATTTATCTTGCTCTGTATAAGTACAATAATTCCCGCCGGAGACATTTTCAATACCTTTATGTAATAATCTGACCTTAGCCAATTGATAGATATCTGCCAGGTATTTATTTTTCTTATTATTAAGCGAAGTAAAACATTGCTCAACACTCTTCTTAAACAAAGAGGTCTTATTTAGAAACTCTTCTCTCACTTCATTACCGACTTCAAACTTTTCAGGGCCGATAGCGGGTCCTAACCAGATAAGCAGGTCTTTAGGCTGACATTGGCCTGCACTGAACACCTTATCAACTGCCAGTTCTAAAATACCATTGACCAATCCACGCCAGCCGGCATGAACAGCAGCCACGACAGTTCCCTGCCGATTACACATTAATATCGGCAAACAGTCTGCAGTCATGACAACAGACACACAATCAGTCTTAGTGCTATAGCTTCCATCTGCATCAATTCCCGTTGCCAACCGGCTTGCATCAACGACTTTATTACTATGAATTTGATTGAGCCAAACAGGTTCTGCCGGCAGCCACATCATTAGTTGTTGACGATTTTTTTTTACGTTCTGAGGGATGTCATCAACATGCTCAGCTAGATTAAAACTATCAAAGGGCACTTTGCTGAAACCACCCTGCCGGGTGGTCAGTAGTGATTTAACATTTATGGGGGCATCCCACTCAGGGATAATAATGTCATTACTCAAGGCTGTTCTTCTGTATAAGCTCTCAATAAGCGTTTTAGTTCAGCAAAATCATCAGGTACTGCTGCTTCCCATTCCTGCCATTGCTTTGTTTGTGGATGTTCCAGCCCTAATTTACGAGCATGTAGTGCCTGACGTTTAAAATTATTTAAAAAATGCTTTAAAGAATCATCACAATCAGGGGGTAATCTCAAACGGCCGGCATAAACCTGATCAACTACCAGAGGAAAAGTAAGATAGGCCATATGGACTCGAATTTGATGAGTTCGCCCTGTTTCCAACTTAACCTGTAGTCTGGTGTAACCGCGATAACGTTCTTTAATCCGGTAATGGGTGATGGCTTCCTTACCCTGGTTAGGATTTTTCATCACCGCCATTTTCAGCCGTTTTACAGGATCCCTGCCAAGAGGCTCATCAATCTTACCACCGCTGATCATTTCTCCTATCACAATGGCTTCATATTCTCTATCAAATGCTCGTTTTTGTAATTGCTTGACCAGATTCGTTTGTGCCGTCAGCGTCTTGGCAACCACTAACAAACCAGAGGTATCCTTATCAAGACGATGCACAATACCAGCACGGGGGACATTAATCAGCTCAGGACAGTGATAAAGTAAGGCATTGAGTAAAGTACCGGTATAGTTTCCCACCGCCGGATGAACCACGAGACCAACAGGTTTATTAATCACCAGGATGCTGTCATCTTCAAAAATGATATCCAGAGGAATATTTTCCGCCAGCCATTCTCCCTGCTGCTCTTCTTCTATAGTGACCTGTAGCGTCTCACCACCAATAACTTTGGTTTTAGGCTTACAGAGCTCACCATTGAGTAAAATTTTACCCTTCTTTATCCATTGTTGTAATCGTGAGCGGGAATATTCCGGTAATAAAACAGCCGCGACCTGATCAAGACGCTGACCATAAACATCTGTTGATAGTTGAAATTGCCGCTTTTCAGGCTGTTCGCAGCGCTCACGTTGTTGAGTATTCTGTTCTGTATTCATGTCCGCAAGTATACCCTATTTCCAGATGATATTTATCTATAAAAGCAGTATACTAAGTTGTTTTATAATAATAAATCATCGGGGATTGCAAAGCCTTATGCCTACAACTCTTTTAAACCGGTTTCGTTTTATTCTACTGCTTCTGATTATTAGTTTTTTCACTAGCGGCTGTTCTATTATTGAGTCCTTTTTACCTGAAGAAGTAGACAAGACTAAAAGCTGGTCTGCCAGCAAATTATACGCCGAAGCCAAAGCAAACCTGGCCGAAGGTGAGTATGAATCAGCCATTCAATTATACGAAAAATTAGAAGCACGTTATCCTCACGGTGCTTATGCTCAACAGGCACAACTTGAAACAGCTTATGCTTACTACAAATTTGAGGATCCGGAATTAGCGATTGCAGCGGCTGATCGTTTTATTAAACTCCATCCGCGACATGGCAATGTTGATTATGCCTACTACTTGCGTGGTTTGATCGTTTTCCCGGCACGTAAAAGTATTTTTGAGTTTATTTTTCCTCAGGATGAATCCAGGCGTGATCCCAATTCTTCTTTAGAATCGTTTAATTATTTCACTGAATTAGTACAAAAATTCCCCAATAGTAAATACTCTAAAGATGCTGTTATCCGTATGCGCTATCTACGTAATAAGGTCTCTAAACATGAGCTGCATGTGGTGAGATACTATATGAAAAGACAGGCTTATATTGCTGCCGTTGACCGGGCATCCTATGTTGTCGAACATTATCAACAAACTCCAGCCATAAGTGATGCTCTACTGCTTATGGTTGAAGCTTACACAAAACTGGATCAGCCTCGTTTAGCCCAGGATGCCCAGCGAGTCTACGATATTAATAAGCATAAATTCCATGAAGATGTATTTTTTGAAGAGGAAAGTGTGATACCCGGGATACCGGACTGGTTAAAGCCTCAGCAATAAGCGTTAAGAAAGAGCTTAAAAACATCAAGTGTTTTGAAACTTAATTTTATTTTGTACACTTTTTTAGCACTGAACGCTAACAAATCAAATCGCTTCTCTATCTTCTTCACCCGTACGAATACGGACAACTTTTTCTATTGCTGAAACAAATATTTTCCCATCACCAATTTTACCTGTTCTGGCAGCGTCTCTAATTACTTCAATACAAGGATCAACTAATTCTTCCTGAATCACAATCTCCAGCTTAACTTTAGGTAAAAAATCAATCACATACTCTGCACCACGATATAATTCAGTATGCCCTTTTTGACGACCAAAACCTTTTACTTCCGTAACGGTCATGCCAGTTACACCGATCTCAGATAGTGCTTCACGGACATCATCCAGTTTAAAGGGCTTAATTATCGCTTCAACTTTTTTCATTTGTGTATTTCCTTGCATTTAAGGCAAAAGGTTCATTTTTTGTATTGAAGTATACTACATCAATTTAAGCTTATTTTCTAACTCATATAAGCCAGAGAAAGTTTATCTGCCTTATATACTCATGACCTATGAAAATCCTTGATTTTCATAGAGAAGAATATCAAAATTATCCAATGACGCAAATTACTCTCACAGCCCATGAAAAATCAGCTTTAGAAATGCAACATAAGCATTCTAGAAATGGAAAAGAACGAGATAGAATCAAAGCCATCCTACTTTGCTCTGAAGGCTGGAAGGGTTCCCATGATCGCTCAGGCTTTAAGAATTCATGAAACCAGCATATTACGTCACATTAAAGACTACAAAGGCTCAGAAAAGCTAACCAC
>JAIVER010000192.1 GCA_023864145.1 Thiohalomonas sp.
TTGAAAGGCTGCATACAGCGAATGGTGATCAGTCACCAATTAACTATGAAAATTCTCTAAAAAAAGTGTCCGGTTGGACTTGACCAGTACACTAGCTCACTTTGGATTTAATTTTGATTGCTAGTAATATTAATGCATGTTGATGTGAATTATTTCGCACAATAGTGTAAAATCTACACACTTTAAATTCATCATATTTTATGAATTTTAGTGAATAATTTAAGTAAAATCAGGAATAAACCATGTCCCAACCCAGCAAAGAACTTGAAACATTTGATAACCCAACACCTGAACGGGATTTTACCATTCGTATCAAGGTTCCAGAATTTACCTGTCTCTGTCCTAAAACAGGTCAGCCTGATTTTGCGACAATCAATATTGAATATATTGCTGATAAACAATGTGTTGAATTAAAATCACTTAAAATGTATATGTGGTCATTTCGTGATGAAGGTGCTTTTCACGAAAAAGTGACCAATGATATATTATCTGATTTAGTTAACGCAACTGAGCCAAGATTTATGCGTATTACTGCTGAATTTTATGTCCGTGGAGGTATTTATACAACGGTTGTTGCAGAACACCGTGCTGATAACTGGACACCACCTGTTCCTGTTCATCTGCCATAACATTAAGTTATGCATAATTTAAAGTACAGTCTAGGGATAGATATCGGTACTTCAGGGATACGTGCAGCAGTTATGGACAGTCAACACTGCATTATTTCTCAGGCGCAACATAACCTACCAAAAAGCAAAGAACTATTTGATAATAATCATATTGTTACAGGATGTTCACAGAAACCACATGATTGGTGGAATGCATTTGAAGAAGTTCTTTTTGCAATAAAAGAATCCTTTCTCAGACAAAAATTAAACATTCATAATATCACTCACCTGGCTATTGACGGAACTTCTGGTACAGTGCTTTTAGCCGATCACTCAGGCACACCTCTGTCTGATGCACTCATGTACAATGATCAGCGAGCCGGCATTCAAGCTCAAGTTATAAAAGATGCAGCACCTGATAATACTGCCGTTATTGGTGTAACATCCGGCCTTGCAAAGTTACTTTGGTTGTATAAGGAATACTCTCAAGCCGCTGCTCCTCAAAATTCTATCGCCTATGCGCTAAACCAAGCGGATTGGGTTAGCGGTAAGCTTTTAGGTAAGTACGGTCTAAGTGATCATAATAATGCCCTGAAAATGGGCTATGATGCACAAGAAAAATGCTGGCCGGCCTGGGTCATTAATTTGTTAAATCAACATCATTTTTCACCCGCATATCTACCACATGTTCTTTCACCTGGTCAGGAATTAGGCATTATTTCAGCAACAATGGCACAACACTTTGGGTATAGTCCAAAATTAAAGATTTGTGCAGGAACAACTGATAGTACCGCCGCTATTATTGCCGCAGGAGCAACAGAAACAGGCCAGGCAGTTACTTCCCTTGGTTCGACCCTGGTAATGAAAGTTATTTCTGAACATCCCGTCTTTGACAAACAATCAGGTGTTTATAGTCAACCTTACGGCAAGCTCTGGTTAATAGGTGGCAGTTCAAATTCTGGTGGTGAAGTACTTAAACAATACTTCAATTTAAATGAGCTTGCTCAAATGACACAATGCCTTGATAAAAAAATTGAACAAGAAGATTTTTCTCTTCTGGATTTGAATTTTTACCCCTTATCAACACCAGGTGAGCGCTTTCCTATACAAGATTCCTTACTTGAACCTAAATTATCACCCAGACCATCAGAACCCCAGGATTTTTTTCAGGCACTTTTAGAAGGAATGGCAGATATTGAAACTTTTGCCTATAAAAAACTGGTTGATTTAGGAGCACCTTACCCTAAACTTGTAATAAGTATTGGCGGTGGTGCGATTAATCAAAGCTGGCGTTATATCAGAGAACAAAAGCTCGGTATTTCTGTCACACAAGCAAGTCAACACCAGGCAGCTGCTGGTACTGCACTATTGGCACAAACAACATGGCAAAAGACTTAACTACTTTTCAGCTCAGCGTATTATTTACAAAAAGCCCATTGTCACTTATTTTTCTGACTTTGATTGTTTGAGCTCAGCGAGTTCTCAAAGTTAGAAAAATAAGTGACAATGGGCTTAACAAGCGTTATTTAGGAATACACACTGAATAGTTACACTACTTTTTTATATTTCTATGTTTACTAACAAGGAATTTTTATGGCTCAATGCAATAATCCAATTAGAGGGATTTCTTATCTTTTTAAAGCATTACCCTTACTCACACAAAAAGGAATAAAAAGTTTCGTTATCATTCCACTAATAATTAACATACTATTTTACTCAATAGGTATTTATTTTGGGTTTGCTTATTTTGCTGAATACATGGATAAGATGCTTGATACATCAGGTCTCTGGTCCTGGGTAGCAGGCATTGTTGATATGATTAAACCCTTACTCTATATATTATTTGCTTTAACTTTATTTGTTCTCGTGTTTTATACATTCTCTATACTTGCCAATATTATTGCGTCACCCTTTAATAGTTTATTGGCTGAAGCAACAGAAAAGCATCTTACCGGTAAAACCCAGTCAAATTCAGATACTATGAAACAAATTATGAAAGATATAATACCAATTATCCTGATGGAGATAAGAAAACTGATTTATATGATCCTATGGTCAATTCCCTTTCTGATTATGCTCTTTGTCATACCCATCATAGGCCCTATTATCTGGTTTTTATTTACGGCATGGATGATCTCATTACAATATATGGACTATCCTATGGGAAACCATAAGCTGAAATTTGCTGAGCAACGTGCCTTACAGCGCAAACAACGTTTATTTTCATTAGGCTTTGGCGGCGTAACGATGGGTGCTTCAATGATACCATTGATTAATTTTATTGTTATGCCGACTGCCGTAATAGCGGCAACAATGATTTGGGTTGATCAATATTCGGAAGGTAAAAATTATTGATAACTATTCAGGGTCTAAGGGGTCGGAGTCAAATGGCAAAAAATATGACATTAATAGTTAAAGATCATGCTTTAAGGCATTTGACTCCGACCCGCGTAGCATGAACCTAGTTTAATCAGTTGAAAATAGGCTAAAATCACAAGTATTTGAAAAACAAGGATGAAATGATGGTTTTGCCACCCCAATCTGATCAGGCTTTAGCGACTAGAAATCCACTTCCTGAGCCGGTAGAAGTTGACACTTATGCTGGAAAATTACATATTGAATGTGATTCCAATGCCAAAGTCACCCCCATGGGGCAATTACCCTTTTTCATCCAGTTTTTAAAATTAGGTGGTCAATTTGATCCCTAGGTAAGCGATTGTCCTTACATTATCGAAGCAATAATGGGGACAGCTCAACCCCGCTTTACAATTTTCTGAGCTCAGCAATAAAAAAGGAAGTCATCAAACCCGTGTTCTGAGATAATATTGTTAGCAGACAATTTATCCAGGAGCAATACCCGTGACAGGCTTGCACAACACTGATTTAACGACTTCCCAGAAAATAGAGTTTAGCGCAAAGGTATTGGCAAACCAAGGGTTACATGGTCCAGTGACTCAAATGAGTCAAGAGTATGGTTTATCTCGCCCCACACTCTAACGTGTTCAGGAAAATACCGCAGAAATTTTATTCCAGCATTTCAGTCAAAGACAGGAGCAACTAAAAGCCCGTACCATCACGGTTGATCAAGTAGAACTGGAACGTAGCATTATTGCGTTGTCGATTATGGCACCTAATAGCATCCGTGC
>JAIVER010000193.1 GCA_023864145.1 Thiohalomonas sp.
TCATGGGCTGTGAGAGTAATTTGCGTCATTGGATAATTTTGATCTTCTTCTCTATGAAAATCAAGCATTTTCATAGGTCATGGGTATACACTTAAATATACATACAGAACAGCAACTGATTCATCCACTTTATGGCTGGATGGAAGGCATTAATCTTGAATTATTATTTCCCCGACAGATGCAGCCCTTATTGTCACAGGTTATTACACAAATACAGCAATATCATGGTATGGATGAAGTGCTGATTGAGAGCTAACTAGGAGCCTGAATGGTGCCCACTGAATATCCAAGTTTGTCATTTATTATTGTGCGATTTGACGCAGTCCGAGCACAATAATGAATGGCAAGCTCGGATGCGGATGTTAAATAAAAATGTTCACGTGTTGGAGCATTTATTGAGAGAACTATAGTTACAACACCCATAGAAGCACAGCTTTTTATAATACTGCCCCTGTTCACAAAAATATGTTAATCTTCTGCGTCGTCAGCAAAGACAATATTAAGGACAACGGTATGCAAGACCACGTCAACAAAAGTTGCCTAAGCAGTGTGCAATCATTTTTACAACCACAAGTTATTACCATGCTTTTTCTTGGTTTTTCTGCCGGCATCCCCTTATTGTTAATCTTTTCTTCTTTATCTCTATGGTTAGTTGAGGCAGGAGTGCAGCGCTCTACCGTGACTTACTTTAGCTGGGCAGCTCTAGGCTATTCTTTTAAATTTTTATGGGCTCCTTTGATTGATCGCCTGCCTGTGCCTTTATTAACCCGGCTTTTAGGCAAAAGGCGTGCCTGGCTTCTGGTAGCTCAATTTCTGGTGATCAGTGCCATCGTCTTAATGGCCTTTATTGATCCCTCTCAGGGAGAATATTATTTAATTTTAATGGCCTTTGCTGCTATCTTATTAGGCTTTTCATCAGCCACTCAGGATATCGTCATTGATGCCTATCGTATTGAATCCGCAGACAGTTCTTTGCAAGCAGAAGGCTCCCTACAGGCATTGATGTCATCCACTTATATTGCCGGTTATCGTATCGGCATGCTGGCATCCGGTGCCGGGGCTTTAATTCTGGCCAGTTATTTAGGCTCTGAAAAAGATCATTATAATTATATGGCCTGGCACTGGACTTATCTTTGTATGGCATTATTCATGCTGATCGGAGTCTTCACCACATTATCCATTCCAGAACCTGTAAAAAAAGAGTCAATAGAAGTAAAACACACAACAAAACAATATTTACAATTTTTAATGCTTTTTATTATTTGTATAATAGTCTTTATCATGACTTTTATTGCCTTAAAAGCCCCTGTTTCATCAGCGAAGATAATGCTGTCTTCATTATTAGGCAGCTTACCGATAAGCACTTTTATAATGGAAACACTAAGGCTTTTAACTTCACTGCTGATGATGAGTTTATCCGCTTATGTACTTTCCTATTTTAAATTAGTGGATAAAGAACTGGTCTGGGAGTCCTATATAGCCCCCGTTAATGATTTTTTTCAGCGTTATGGCAAAACAATTGCCCTTGCTTTATTAGTATTTATTGGCTTTTATCGAGTTTCCGATATTGTTCTGGGCGTTATTGCCAATGTTTTTTTTCTGGAAATCGGCTTTACCAAACTGCAAATAGCAACAGTCGTTAAAACTTTCGGATTGCTAATGTCCATTGCCGGAGGTTTCCTGGGGGGTATACTCGCTATACGCTTCGGGGTAATGAAAATTTTATTTCTGGGTGCCTTATTGACCGTTATCACCAACCTTTTATTTATGTTATTAGCCTCTGCCGGTAATGATATTGTCTTTCTTTATCTGGTGATATCGGCTGATAATCTATCTGCGGGCCTTGCCAGTGCGGCATTTGTCGCATTTCTTTCAAGTTTAACCAATATTTCTTTTACTGCGCTACAATATGCAATATTCAGCTCATTAATGACATTGATGCCAAAACTGATTGGCGGCTATTCTGGCAGTATTGTGGAAAGTATCGGTTACTCAAATTTCTTTCTGGTGGCCAGTTTAATGGGTGTACCCGTATTGTTTCTTCTTTATTTTCTCAAAAAAACATGAACTTAAAATAATAACTCAGTTGAATTTTATGGCAGCCAGATTTTTGATTATTATATTCATTTTATTATTATCACTTTCAGCTCATGCAAAAGATGATATCTGGATACTTATTGACACCCAAAAATTAGTATTAGAAGTCAAATTAGCGGATATCACTCTGGTAAAACTTTCTAATATCTCAATTGGCCGCAATGGTTCAGGCTTTAAACGTAAACGTGGTGATGATATTACCCCTAAGGGAACCTATAAAATTGCCTGGATTAACCGTAAAAGCCAGTATCATTTATTTTTTGGTTTTAATTACCCATCCAAAGAAAATGCTCAACAAGCATTAGAAAAAGGACTGCTGGATAAAAAGAGCTACGCTAAAATCATCAAGGCTCATAAAAATAATCAGGTTCCACCTCAAAATACGCCATTAGGTGGACTGATTGGCATTCATGGATTAGCTCGCGGTGATAAAAAAATTCACAAAATGATAAACTGGACACATGGTTGTATTGCATTAACTGATGAACAGATCAATAATCTATATACATTAATTAAAAAAAACACGACAGTTATAGTCGAATAGTAACTAACCAAAATCATCTATGGAGAAATATAGAATGAAAAAAAATTTTCAAATCGCTTCAGTAATCTTCGTTGCAGCCGTTGCAACAGGCTGTGCAAATACGACACAACTTCAGGCAGATGTTGATGCATTAAAAGCACAAATGAACACCGTCTCAGCTGAAGCCGCTAAAGCTAATCAACGTTCAAAAGCAGCAGAAGCCACTGCTAACCGTGCAGAGCAAACTGCAGCAGATACTAATAGCAAGCTGGATCGCATGTTCAAAAAATCTATGATGAAATAATACGCTAATTACTCAAAGCGTTTCTACACCTTATTCCCACGCTCCTGCGTGGGAATACTTTTCTTCCTAAGCACTCTTTCGCAGTCACAATAATAATCCATCCTAACGTATCATTAACTACGATATTAGTTTATAACAATATAGATATATTATTAAATACCTAAAGAAAATATCATAAGGAGCGTTAAATATTAATGATATCGTATTAAACACTAAGAGGAATGAAGATGCTTTTTTCATCAAAATAGAAAAGACTGCTTGTAAGTACCCAGGAAGAATTATCTAATCTCAACCTGGAATATGAGTCAACCGGCCTTGCACTTAAAAATTCTGAAACTCGAGTTAATCAATTAGAACAAGAACTTCTAGACAGTCAGCAACAGCAAGTTTTAAGCAAAGGTATTTACGAAAATTTTCAAATTTTTGGCGCCTCTCTTAATAACTTCCAAACATCACTACAAACAATGGCAACAGTACTTAAAGAAGAAAAATCAACCTCCATTAAAGCGCCTGAAGTATCAACTAAAACCCGTAATAGCATCAACCTAGTTTAATCAGTTGAAAATAGGCTAAAATCACAAGCATTTGAAAAACAAGGATGAAATGATGATTTTGCCACCCAAATCTGATCACCCAACGGGTGATCAGGCTTGAGCGACTAGAAATCCACTTCCTGAGGCGGTAGAAGTTGACACTTATGCTGGAAAATTACATATTGAATGGGATTTCAATGCCAAAGTCACTCCCATGGGGCAATTACCCTTTTTCATCCAGTTTTTAAAATTAGGTGGTCGATTTGATCCCTGGGTAAGCGATTGT
>JAIVER010000194.1 GCA_023864145.1 Thiohalomonas sp.
TACCGAGCATTGGAAAATCATTAGATTCTCGAATTAATGATAATTTCCAAGTGTTCGATCCTGCATTTTCAAGTTGATTGGGTATATACCTTATTAATCGGCATTTATGGCTATTTCTTACAAAATCACGACAAACAGAAAGGTTTCATATGTGATTTTCCAGCCCATTCATCGTATAATGATCGGATTATATTGAACATCAGCTCTTAAGCAGTCTTTAAGGCAATTATAGTTGTCAGTAGGAAAATGCATGGAAAATCAGAACCAATCAGGAGATACCACCCATTTTGGCTATAAAACGGTAAATACTGAAGAAAAAGTCACTAAAGTTGCTGAAGTCTTTCATTCAGTCGCCAGTAAGTATGACATGATGAATGATCTGATGTCTATGGGGGTACACCGGATCTGGAAGCGCCTGACCATTGAAAAAAGTGGTGTCAGACGTGGCCACAGCGTATTGGATTTAGCAGGGGGTACGGGTGATTTAGCGGCTAAATTTTCTAAAATGGTCGGTGAAACCGGTCAGGTGATCCTGGGCGACATTAATGATTCCATGCTCAAGGTTGGACGGGCACGACTGCTGGATAAGGGTATTGTCGGCAATGTGGACTATGTGCAGGCCAATGCTGAGTGTCTGCCTTTTCCTGATAATAGTTTTGACTGCATTACCATTGCCTTTGGTTTACGCAATGTTACCGATAAAGATGCCGCTCTGGCCTCTATGTTTCGTGTATTAAAACCCGGTGGCCGTTTATTGATACTGGAATTTTCCAAGCCTGTAGTACCGGGTCTGAGTCCGCTTTATGATTTTTATTCCTTTAATATCTTACCTGCTATGGGCAAGCTGGTGGCCAATGATTCTGAAAGCTATCGCTATTTAGCCGAATCCATTCGTATGCATCCGGATCAGGAAACCCTGAAAGACATGATGATGACAGGCGGATTTGAGCGTTGTGAATACAGCAATCTGACCGGCGGTATTGTTGCTTTACACCGTGGTTTTAAATTTTAATCATGAATCCAAGCGAAAAATTAAATGACATCAATCCATTGATGATAGCACTGCTGGCCGCTATGGAAACCGGCCTTAACCAGTTATTTGCCATGGATCCCGACACTTTTGCACAGTTAGCTCGCTTTAAAGGTCGCATTGTGGCTTTTCATATCACCGATATTGAGCAAATGCTTTATTTCTTCCCCGATCAGCAGGGGATACAGATCATCAGTCACTATGAAGGGGAGGCCGATACCATCATTAGTGGTTCTATTTTTGCCTTTGCCCGTATGGCCATGGCAGACGAAAAAGGCAAAACAACAGCCCTCTTTAAAGGCGATATTGCTCTGGGGCAGCATTTTCAAGCGTTATTTAAGCAATTAGATATTGACTGGGAAGAACACCTGTCTCATATCAACGGTGATGTGATTGCTCACTCTTTAGGCAATATGGCCAGGGGCTTTTTCGGCTGGGGTAAGCAATCACTGGATTCTTTAACTATGGATCTCAGTGAATACGTGCAGTATGAAAGCCGTGATGTGGCTTCCGGTCCTGAAATAAATCATTTTAATCAGCAAATAGATAAAATTCGCAGTGATGTTGATCGAGCAGAAGCGCGCATTAACCGATTATTGCAAGCCTCTGATGCAGCACTCTGATGCAATCCTGTTATTATAAACTTAGCCAATAAGAAGCCTGTCAAGTGAAGAGTATTAGCCTTTTTTTTCATCTAATCTTTATTAATCGTGTGTTATTGCGTCATGGTCTGGATGACATTGTTCTTAATACGCATCTGTTTCGACCCTTACACCTGTTTCGAATATTGACCCCTTCTTTCTGGCTAAGGCATCGCACCCGTCGTCCCCGTGGTGAACGCATCCGCAGAACTTTAGAAGATTTAGGGCCTATATTTGTTAAATTTGGCCAGATTTTATCCACTCGACGTGATCTATTACCGGATGACCTGGCTGATGAACTGGCCAAGCTACAGGATCAGGTGCCCTCTTTTCCCGGTGATAAAGCGGTAGAAATTATAGAGCAATCGTTTAAATTACCTATTGACCAAATATTCGCTCAGTTTGATCGGGAGCCTCTGGGCTCAGCATCTATCGCACAAATTCATACCGCTACCCTGTTTGATGGTCGGGAAATGGTGGTTAAAGTCGTTCGGCCTGATATAGAAAAAGTCATTCGACGGGATTTAGTCCTGCTTTATGCTGTAGCTGATAAAGTAGAAAAATACTGGCAAGAAGGCAAGCGCCTGCGTCCTCGTGAAGTGGTGGCGGAATTTGAAAAAAACATTATTGATGAGCTGGATCTATTGCGTGAAGCGGCCAATGCTTCACAGTTAAGACGTAATTTTGAAAATTCTCCGCTGCTCTATATCCCTGAAGTTGACTGGGATCATTGTCGTAAAAAAGTCATGGTGATGGAGCGCATTTATGGTATGCCGGTTACCAATATGGCCGAACTTAAAGGCATGGATATTGACTTTAAATCACTGGCCGAAATGGGTGTGGAAATATTCTTTACCCAGGTATTTCGTGATAACTTTTTTCATGCTGATATGCATCCGGGCAATATTTTTGTCTCCAATTCCGGTCAATACATTGCCATTGATTTTGGTATTATGGGCAGCTTGAGTACCGATGATCAACGTTATCTGGCAGAAAATTTTCTGGCCTTTTTTAATCGGGATTATTATCGAGTGGCTGAGCTGCACGTGCAGTCAGGCTGGGTGGCGGCTGATACCCGGGTGGATGATTTTGAGTCAGCCATACGTTCGGTATGTGAGCCTATTTTTGAAAAACCACTGCATGAAATATCCTTCGGACAATTATTATTGCGCCTCTTTCAAACTGCTCGTCGTTTTAATATGGAAGTACAGCCGCAATTAGTGCTCTTGCAAAAAACACTATTAAATATTGAAGGTCTGGGACGACAACTGTACCCGCAACTGGATTTATGGGATACGGCTAAACCTTTTCTTGAAAACTGGATGAAAGAACAACTGGGTTTTCGTTCTTTTGCTAAACAGATTAAACATAATGCACCTTTATGGATGGAGCAGTTACCGGAGTTTCCAGGCGATGTGTTTGATGTGCTACAGCAGGCACGTCTTGGTAAATTACGCATCAACTATCAAAGTGATACACTCAATCGCATTGAGAATAAAATTGAGACCCAGAACAAAACAACTATTCAGGCTATTTTAAGTGCTGCCTTGCTGGTGTGCGGTGCTGTTCTTTATTCGTCTGATATGATGTTTGAGGCTCAAATAGTCTCAGGGCTAGGCATAATAGGTGCTGTTTGGGTCTACATTAAATAAGTGAGCACAGGCTTTTTTTATACGATACACTGAATAGTTACGGCATTTTTTCTATAGAGATAAGAGTACAATTAGAAAAAAATCAAATAACAAGTACACTTTAAATACTCTAAACATTTATATATTCAATCAACTTGAAAATGCAGGATCGAACACTTGGAAATTATCATTAGATTCTCGAATTAATGATAATTTCCAAGTGTTCGATCCTGCATTTTCAAGTTGATTGGGTATAGACGAGCCGCCACTTTTAGTGGTTAGCTTTTCTGAGCCTTTGTAGTTTTTAATGTGACGTAATATGCTGATTTCATGAATTCTTAAAGCCTGAGCGATCATGGGAACCTTCCAGCCTTCAGAGCAAAGTAGGATGGCTTTGATTCTATCTCGTTCTTTTC
>JAIVER010000195.1 GCA_023864145.1 Thiohalomonas sp.
TGGGCTGTGAGAGTAATTTGCGTCATTGGATAATTTTGATCTTCTTCTCTATGAAAATCAAGCATTTTCATAGGTCATGGGTATATAATTATAGTTAAAATTGTAATAATAATGAGAGATTAGTTGAGTTTTGCGTAAAATTTGCGCAAAATGCCCTCTTCATCTAGTATACTATTGATAACTTTTAATATGGCTAAGGGCTTTTGATACATTTTCTATGTCGTTGCTTGCACTCGGTATTAACCATAAAACTGCTCCGGTAAAAATCAGAGAAAAGCTCTCTTTTGCACCTGAGACCATTCCCGATGCGTTAAGAGATCTGACATCTCATGATGCAGTGAATGAAGCGGTTATTTTATCCACATGCAATCGCACGGAGCTCTATTGCCAACTCAATTGTGATGACACTGATTCACAAGATGCTACTAACGCCCTAATACACTGGCTTCAAGAACATCACGACCTGCTTGATAGAGATATTTCTGAATATCTGTATTTACATCCTGATAAAGATGCCGTTAAACATATGCTGCGCGTTGCCAGTGGGTTAGATTCTCTGGTTCTGGGTGAACCCCAGATTTTAGGACAATTGAAATCCGCTTTTTCTGTTGCCAAAGATAACAATGCCATTGGCCAGTTTCTGCACAAATTATTTCAACATACATTCAGTTGTGCCAAGCAGGTTCGTACTAATACCGCCATTGGCGCCAGCCCCGTTTCTGTTGCTTTTGCCTCTGTCAGCCTTGCCAAGCAAATTTTCAGTGATTTTCAACATCACACCGCTCTGTTAATTGGTGCAGGGGAAACCATAGAACTGGTTGCCCTCCATTTGCATGAATCAGGCATCGGACGCATTATTATTGCCAACCGAACCGTTGGAAAGGCACATACTCTGGCACAGGAATTTGATGGCTATGCAATTTCTTTAAGCGAAATTCCTGCGCACCTTGCTGAAGCAGATATTGTTATTACTTCAACAGCCAGTCAATTACCTATTTTAGGCAAAGGCACGGTAGAAGCAGCGATCAAAGCACGTAAACATCGACCTATATTTATGGTCGATATTGCCGTGCCTAGAGACATCGAAGAACAAGTCGGTGAGTTGGAAGATATTTTCTTATATACCGTTGATGATCTGAAAGAAATTATTGATGAAGGCTTAAAGTCACGTCAGGAAGCAGCACTCAAGGCTGAAGAAATTATTGATGTTGAAGTATCTCACTTTATGAACTGGCTGCGTTCACTCAATTCAATTTCAACTATATGCCAATATCGTGAAAAATCGGAAGCCATTCGTGATGAAGTATTAATAAATGCTAAAAAGCAATTGAGCAGTGGTAAACCCGTTGAACAAGTACTGGATGATGTCGTACGACAACTAACTAATAAACTGATCCACAAACCTTGTATACAGATTAAACAAGCTGGTATGGATGGTCGCACGGAGCTGCTTGATGCTGCAATTGAGCTTTTTGATCTAAAGACAGACGATCAGTAAACATCGTAATCCATATCACACCATTTTTTTAAATTTAAGCGCCCTATATACTTTTACATAATAAATAGCTAAGAGCACCCAGTGAAATCCTCAATACAAAATAAACTTGAAACACTTTCTGAACGGCAAGAAGAAATTGCCATATTGCTGTCACAACAGGAAGTCATGCCTGATCAAAATAAATTCCGGGATTTATCCAAAGAATATGCTGAATTAGGTCCGGTGGTTGAGTGCTTTAAACAGTATCAAGCTGCTGCTGAAACCATTGATAGCGCCACTGAAATGCTCAATGACAGTGATCCTGATATAAAAGAGATGGCTGAAGAAGAGATCAAAGAAGGCAAGGCACAACAAGAAAGTTTATCTCTTGAATTACAGAAAATGCTTCTGCCTAAAGATCCTAACGATGATAAAAACATTTATCTTGAAATCCGTGCAGGAACTGGTGGTGATGAAGCGGCTATTTTTTCTGGCGATCTCTTTAAAATGTACAGCCTCTATGCCGAATCACAAAACTGGACGATAGAAGTGATGTCTGAAAACCTGGGTGAGCACGGCGGCTATAAAGAGATTGTTGCTCGTTTAGTGGGTCACGGGGCTTTTTCCAAACTTAAATTTGAATCAGGGGCGCATCGAGTACAGCGTGTGCCTGAAACTGAATCTCAAGGTCGAGTACACACCTCCGCCTGTACGGTAGCCATTATTCCTGAAATAGATGCAGTTGAAGCCATTGATATTAATCCAAAAGATCTACGCGTAGATACTTTCAGAGCCTCTGGTGCCGGTGGCCAGCATATCAATAAAACTGATTCCGCCATTCGACTGACTCATCTCCCGACGGGTGTGGTAGTGGAGTGCCAGGAAGAACGTTCACAGCACAAAAATAAGGCTAAAGCACTGTCTATGTTGTCATCACGAATATTAGCAGCAGATCAGGCCAAACAACAATCAGAAGAAGCTGCTAATCGCAAACTGCAGGTGGGCACTGGTGATCGAAGTGAACGCATTAGAACTTATAACTATCCACAAGGTCGAGTGACTGATCATAGAATTAACCTGACCTTGTATAAATTAGACGAAGTGATGAACGGTAATTTAGGCTCTATCATTGACCCTCTGCTGAGTGAATATCAGGCTGAATTACTGGCATCTATGTCAGAGGGATAACAGCTGATGCCTGAACATCAACTCACTATTGAGCAGGCTCTAAAATCCGGCTCTAAAACACTGGTTAGCAGCGATAGTGCTAAACTTGATTGTGAAATACTCCTGCTTAAGGTTTTAAACGATAGCTATCAGACTCAGCATACAAAAACCTGGCTAATGACCTGGCCGGAAAAAATACTGACCGTAAAACAAGTACAGCAGTTTTCTCATTATTTAACATTACGTTTAGAAGGTATGCCGATTGCCTATATCACCGGCGAACAGGATTTTTGGACACTCACTCTCAGCGTAACACCCGCCACATTAATTCCCCGCCCTGAAACAGAACTACTGGTAGAATGCGCTCTGGAAAAAATTTCTAATATCGGTGAACAATGCATTTTGGATCTGGGCACCGGCAATGGTGCAATAGCACTGGCAATTGCTGCACAAAGAAGTCATGCGCTGGTTCTGGCAAGTGATTTTAGCCGGCAGGCTCTGGACATTGCGAAAAATAATGCACAAAAAAATGCTGAACAATTACACCTTGATCATCTTTCTTTTTGCCAATCTCACTGGTTTGAAGACATCCCTAAAGAACAGTTTGATGTCATTGTATCCAATCCCCCCTATATTGCAGAAAACGATCCGCAACTAGATGAAAATGTCAGTAAATATGAACCTTTAAGCGCATTACATTCAGGTAATGAAGGCCTTGATGATATTCTTGAAATTGTTAAACATTGCCATAATTATCTAAAATCAGGCGGCTGGATATTATTTGAGCATGGCTATGAACAAGCCGGTGCAGTACAGGGCATACTGAAAAAATATGGCTTTAGTCAAATCAGCACAGTGAATGACCTGAATCATTTGCCCAGAGTCACCATGGCAAAAAATCAGATGAGCGACTAAAGACTAAGACAACGCCTTTACTCTCTTTTATAAAAAACATAGTAAGGACATTCGTAAATTATTGTGTTTATACCCATGACCTATGAAAATGCTTGATTTTTATAGAGAAGAAGATCAAAATTATCCAATGACGCAAATTACTCTCACAGCCCATGA